>NZ_JBWVSU010000009.1:0-156441 GCF_056642055.1 Acinetobacter sp. 129952
GCAAGAGTGAACCACCTGATCCCTTCCCGAACTCAGAAGTGAAACCTCTTAGCGCTGATGGTAGTGTGGGGTTACCCATGTGAGAGTAAGTCATCGCCAGCTCATTATTCCAAAATCCCCCTCCGCCAAGGCAGAGGGGGATTTTTTTATTCGAAAATTTAAGTATTTAAACAATTATTAGTTATGAAAGACTAGAAATTTAAAATCCGATTTGTATGTTTTTTGGTAAATCTGTGTTATAAAAAATAAAACGGCATAAAAATTGCTTATAAAACGGGATTTTCTATTAAGGGGGTAACAATGAGATTATCAGTGGGCATAAAAATTGCGAACTCGCTGTCATTAACTCCACAATTACAGCAAGCAATTCGGCTATTACAACTTTCAAGTCTGGAATTGGAGCAAGAAGTTCAGTTGCAACTTGATAGTAATCCTCTATTAGAAAAAGTTGAAGAGCAAATTACCCTTGAAAGCTTATCTACAATTGAATCAAATAATGAAAATCACGATCTAACCAATGAACTTAATGCCGATCATCTGCCTGATGATTTACCTGTAGATACCGATTGGGATGATGTCTATACCCATCAACCTACAAGTCTGGGGGCAGCCGAGTTCGAAGAGCGTGAAGATAATCGTCAAGGGCATCAGAGCCTGCAAGAATATATGCTAGAACAAATTAATCTGCTGAATTTTTCACAGGTTGATAAATTAATCGCTTATTGTATCGTCGACTCTCTGGACGACAAAGGTTTTTTAGATGCAGAGTTAAGTGAAATTACTGCATCAGTACAACATTTACTCTCTTCTATAGGGGCCGAAGAAGAAATTGAAGATGATGAGGTTGCCGTTGTATTAAAGCATATTCAACGTTTGGATCCGGTGGGTGTAGGTTCTAGAAGCTTGGCAGAATGCCTATTGGTTCAACTTGATAATTTACCTGCGTCAACCCCTTGCCGAAATGATGCGATCAAACTTCTGCAACATTATGAATTGTTGATTACCAATGAGCTTCCTAAGCTGATCAAACAGACTGGCTTAAATCCAGAACAGTTGCGCTGTGCTGTAGATTTGCTAAAAACCTTAAAACCGCATCCAGGTCTGGAATTTGAAAACAAGGAATCGGATTATCAGGTGCCAGATGTTGTGGTGATGAAAAAGAATAACTGCTGGCAAGTCAATTTAAACTCGGATGTACTGCCAAAGTTACGCGTCAATTCTTTTTATGCCAAAATGATTCGTCGTGCAGATCATAGCGATGATAATCAGTACCTGCGTAATCAGATGCTGGAAGCGAAGAACTTTATCAAAAGTATCGATGAACGGCATAAAACATTATTGAAAGTCGCGACTTGTATTGTAGAACATCAAAAGATGTTCTTGGAAATTGGGGCGGAAGGCATGAAACCTCTGGTTTTAAGAGATATTGCCGAAGAAGTCGAATTGCATGAATCTACAGTTTCTCGTGTAACCACCAATAAATATATGCTGACCCCACGTGGATTGTTCGAGTTGAAATATTTCTTCTCGAGTCATGTCGGGACTACTTCAGGTGGTGAAGCATCTTCTACTGCTATTCGTGCCAAAATCAAAAAACTGATTTCCGAAGAAAATGCCCGTAAGCCTCTGTCTGATAATGCAATTGCCAATATGTTAAAAGATGAAGGCATTGATGTGGCACGACGTACGGTGGCGAAATATCGTGAATCGTTACATATTCCTTCATCTTCTGAGCGAAAAGTCTTGATCTAAAATTTGAAATCTGGCTATTCTAGAGATTCATTATGACAACATAATGAATCTTTTTTCTTTTGAGGATCAGTAAGATTGATTTGATTCAGGACTTAAAATACGGATATTTTATTTATAAGTTACTGTATTTAAATTATTTTATATTGAGACTCTTCTAATCCTAACGAAGGTGAGGGATAGAACTATGCAAATAACAATTCGTGGACATCATTTATCGATTACGCCAGCTATTGAAGAAAGTATAAAAACCAAGTTTTCACAGATGACGAAGCACCTAGATCAGGTGAATAGTATGCAAGTGAAACTCTCGAAAGATCATCAAATTGATAAACGCTCTAGAAAGGGCAGTAGTAATCATATCGCAGAGGCTATTATCCGATTACCGGGCATTGAATTTTTTGCTCACGCCACCGCAGATGATATGTATACCTCAATTAAAATATTGACCGAAAAATTGAAACGGCAGATTGATCGATACCGGGAAATGCATTTACAGCAGCATCCTTTAGCTCTATAAAGGACAAATGATGAAAAAGAGGTTTTAAAAGCCTCTTTTTTTTATATATATAATGTATGGATCCATGAATTATTTTTGCTATTTATAGTAAAATGGCTCGTTTTACACCCTTAGTCCTATAAGAGGTCTTGTGATGAATAATGAACAGCTCGCTGAAATTTTAGAAGCCGCTTTTCCAGAGGCGGATGTTGCTGTGAGTGGTCAGGGCGGAAAATTTGATCTCCGTATTGTGGATGATCAATTTGAAGGTAAGCGTCCAGTTGCACGCCAACAAGCTGTTTATGCTCCTCTCAATGCCCATATTGCCAGTGGTGCAGTTCACGCAGTAACGATTCGCGCGATGACAAAAGAAGAATGGCGCAAAGCAAGCTTATTTGGAGCTTAATCATTTAATGGATAAATTTTTAATTCAGGGCGGTATCAAGCTCGAAGGTGAAGTGCGCATTTCTGGTGCAAAGAATGCAGCACTTCCATTATTGGCAGCAATGATTCTTGCTGATACCCCGATTACGCTCAGAAATGTTCCTAATCTAAAAGATGTCAATACGTTGGTGAAGCTGATTGCTGGTCTTGGGATCACCATGACTTATGAAGGCGATACGGTTGTTGCTGATACTTCTACATTAGATAACCAGTTCGCACCGTATGAGCTCGTAAAAACTATGCGTGCTTCTATTTTGGTGCTTGGTCCATTATTGGCGCGCTATGGCAGTGCAAAAGTGTCTTTACCAGGCGGTTGTGCGATTGGTTCCCGTCCTGTCGATCAGCATTTGAAAGCTTTAGAAGCTTTAGGCGCCGAGATTGAAGTCGAAGCCGGTTATGTACATGCCAAAGTCGATGGTTGCCTGAAAGGTGGCGAAGTTGTCTTTGATATGGTGACTGTGGGTGGGACAGAAAATATTCTGATGGCTGCCGTGTTGGCCGATGGTGTGACCACGATTCGCAATGCAGCACGTGAACCTGAGATCACTGATCTTGCGCAAATGCTGATCAAGATGGGTGCCAAGATTGAAGGTCTAGATACCGATACTTTAATTGTGACCGGTGTCGAACGTCTGCATGGCTGTGAATATGCGGTTGTTGCTGACCGGATTGAAACCGGTTCATATCTGGCAGCAGCAGCGATCACTGGCGGTCGTATCAAAACCACGCATACTGATCCGTCCCTGATGGAAGCGGTGCTGGACAAGTTTGAAGAAATGGGCGCAGAAGTGACCCGTGGTGACGACTGGATTGAACTGGATATGCTGGGTAAACGTCCGAAAGCTGTCAGCTTCCAAACCTTACCACATCCAGAATTTCCAACCGATATGCAAGCCCAGATTATGGCTGTGAATGCCATTGCTCAAGGCTTTGCGACAATTTCTGAAACGATTTTTGAAAACCGTTTCATGCATGTTCCTGAATTGGCACGTATGGGTGCCAATATTCAGGTAGAAGGTAATGATGCTGTGGTAACGGGTGTAGAAAAACTTTCTGCCGCACCCGTAATGGCAACAGATTTACGTGCTTCGTTCTCTTTGGTGCTGGCAGCACTTGCCGCTGAAGGTGAAACGCTGATTGACCGCATTTATCATATTGACCGCGGTTATGAAGATGTAGAAGCAAAGTTACAAAGTTTAGGTGCCCAAATTAAGCGAGTAAATTAATGAGCGATATGAGAAACGATGATCCAAACTTTGACGTAATGGGCAATTTTGATCATGGTTTAACTTTGGCATTAAGTAAGGGGCGTATCTTAAAAGAGACTTTACCTTTGCTAGAAACAGCAGGGATTAATCTTTTAGAAGATCCTGATAAATCTCGTAAATTGATTTTCCCGACCACGCATAAACAGGTTCGTATTCTAATTTTACGTGCTTCAGATGTACCGACTTATGTTGAAAATGGTGCAGCCGATATTGGTGTGGCCGGTAAAGATGTATTGATGGAACATGGCGCGCAAAACGTCTATGAACCATTGGACCTGAAAATTGCGGTATGTAAATTGATGACCGCCGGTAAGGTGGGGATGCAACGTCCTAAAGGTCGTTTAAAAATTGCGACCAAGTACGTGAATTTGACCCGTCAATACTATGCCAGCTTGGGTGAGCAGGTTGATGTGATCAAGCTGTATGGCTCCATGGAACTTGCACCACTGGTTGGTCTGGGTGATTACATTGTTGACGTCGTAGATACAGGCAATACTTTGCGTGCCAATGGCTTAGAGCCACTTGAAGAAATCTGTAAAGTGTCTTCACGTTTAATCGTAAACAAAGCTAGCTTCAAGCGTAAGCAGGCATTATTAAATCCGATTTTGGCTCAACTGGAACAAGCGGTTGAAGCACGTGAGCAAGCGAAAAAAGCATAATTTATGCTGAACACAAAAACCGTCCTCTTAGGGCGGTTTTTTTATTCGATTGAACATAAATATGATGTGAATTCTTTCATCAATTTTACCAAAAGTTATTTCCAATAAAACTCATAGGGCTAGAGCACTATAGCTGCCGACAAAAGTCTGGAAAACAGGTAAACTAAAGCCTTCGAATTCAAACCTGATGGGTAAATTGATGCGACGTTTATCGACCCAAGATCAAAACTTCAAGCAAGCTTTTGCTGACTTGTTGGCTTTTGAAACTGTTAATGATCCTGAACTTTTAAAAACTGTAGATCAAATTATTGCTGATGTTCGTCAGCATGGTGATGCTCAAGTTCTTAAACTCACTCAACAGTTCGATCGACATCCGGCGCATCAATTTTCAGAGCTTGAACTGACCCAGGAACAATTGAAAGCAGCATTTGATGGTCTAAGCACGGAAGTCCGGGAAGCGCTTGAACTTGCAGCGAATCGTATTCGGGAATTCCATCAAGCACAAAAGCAAGATGGCTGGACTTATGTCGATGCCTTGGGCAATACGCTCGGTCAGAAAGTGACTCCACTGGATCGTGTGGGGATTTATGTACCGGGTGGTCTGGCGTCTTATCCATCTTCAGTATTGATGAATGCGGTGCCTGCACATGTGGCGGGTGTTCCTGAAATTATTATGGTGGTACCTGCGCCGAATGGTGATTTAAACCCATTGGTACTGGCGGCTGCATATCTGGCAGGCGTAACGCGTGTCTTTACCATTGGTGGCGCACAAGCGGTTGCGGCATTGGCTTATGGTACAGAAACTGTCCCAGCAGTAGATAAAATTACTGGCCCGGGCAACCGTTTTGTTGCTGCAGCAAAACGTGCAGTGTT
This sequence comes from Acinetobacter sp. 129952, assembly GCF_056642055.1. The sequence continues at coordinate 5,493 of NZ_JBWVSU010000009.1, forward strand.
TGGTCAGGTCGGCATCGACATGATTGCAGGGCCTTCTGAAATTTTGGTATATGCCGAAGGCCAAAATAATGCTGAATGGCTGGCCATGGATTTACTTTCGCAAGCTGAGCATGACACTGTGGCACAAGCCATTTTCATCACACCAGATGAACAGTTGCTAAATGCCGTTGAGCAGGTGATTGAAATGCACTTGGCAACATTACCGAAGGCGGAAATTGCCCGTACTTCGATTGCCAATCGTGGTGCTTTAGTCTTGGTAAAAGACCGTCAAGAAGCGTCAGATTTGATTAATCAGGTAGCGCCTGAGCATTTGATGTTATGTTTAGATGATGCAGAAGCAATGTCTGATAGCATTCGTCATGCAGGTGCAATCTTTATGGGTCGTTATACGCCTGAAGCCATTGGTGATTACTGTGCCGGGCCAAACCATGTCTTGCCAACTTCAGGTACTGCGCGTTTTTCATCGCCACTTGGTGTCTATGATTTCCAGAAGCGTTCAAGTTTGATCATGTGCTCACAAGAAGGTGTAAAAACTTTAGCAAAAACTGCGGATATCTTGGCGCAACAAGAGAACTTGGATGCACATGCACAGTCAGCACGTTATCGTTATCAATCATAAATAGCATTACAACCTCTCCCTGACCCTCTCCTAAAAGGAGAGGAGAATTTAAACCACAAAAATCTTGTGTCTTTAGTAATGAAAATTCCTCTCTTGCGCCATATATGGCTCAGGGAGAGGTTAGGAGAGGGTTTAAAGAGAATACAAAATGAATATCACAACAGAACAAATGCGTTTTTGGAGTCCTGAAGTACGTGAATTAGAACCGTATATCCCAGGCGAACAACCAAAAATCCAGAATATTTTAAAACTTAATACCAATGAAAATCCGTATCCGCCATCACCCAAAGTGGTTGCGGCAGTACAACAGGTATTGGCAAATTCAGCAGACGTTTTGCGTTTATATCCAGATCCGGATGCGTCTGAACTGAAACAGGCGATCGCTAAACAGCAAAATGTACCTGTTGAAACCGTCTTTGTCGGCAATGGCTCAGATGAGGTTTTGGCACATATCTTTAAAGCATTTTTTGTTCAAGAACGGCCTGTACTTTATCCAGATATTACCTATAGTTTCTATCCGGTTTATAGTCAGTTTTTCGGCGTCAAAACCAAAATCTTGCCACTGAATGATGACTTTGAAATTGTTGTAAATGACTATAAACAAGCTAATGGTGGCATTATTATCACTAACCCTAATGCACCGACTAGTATTGATCTAGGCTTGGTAGCCATTGAGGAAATTCTGCAAGCCAATCCGGATTCAGTGGTGGTGATTGATGAAGCCTATGTGGATTTTGGTGCCGAATCAGCAGTCAAGCTGGTTGAAAAATATGAAAATTTAGTCGTATGTCAAACTACTTCGAAGTCACGTTCTCTTGCAGGGTTACGTGTTGGTTTCGCGATTGCCCAGCCACATTTGATTGTAGCACTTGAAGCAGTCAAAAACAGCTTTAACTCTTATCCGATGGACCGTTTTGCGATTGCTGCAGCGGTCGCTTCATTTGAAGATCAGGCCTACTTTGAAGCACAAAATGCAAAAGTGATTGCTAGCCGTGAAAAGTTGGTGTCTCAATTAAATGAGCTTGGTTTTAAAGTTTTACCATCGAGTGCCAACTTTATTTTTGCCTCATTGCCATCTACGGATGCAGGCGAGCTTGCAAGGGAGTTGCGTGAACGTGGCATTATCGTGCGTTATTTTAACAAGCCACGTATTAACCAGTTCTTGCGAATTACTATTGGTACAGATGAGCAAAATCAGCGTTTAGTCGATACCTTGAAAAACGATATTTTAGCTTAATCTCCCCAAACTCCTCTTTATAAAAGAAGGGTCTTCTTAGTTTTACTGAATTAGAGGATTCCCTCCTTTGGTAAATGAGGATTAGGCTGGATTCAAAATAAAAAAGCGAATCAAATGATTCGCTTTTTTATTTATTCAGGCTGATACCATGTATTTAATAGATCCAGCATCGCTGAAACTTTATCAAAACATTCCTGATATTCTGCATCACAATCTGAAGAAATAGTAATTCCACCGCCCGCCCATAAAGAAACATCTTCTTGATATTTTTGGAGGGAACGAATCAGAATGTTCCAGGAACCGGTACCATCAAAATTAAAATAACCCATTGAGCCACAATAAGCTCCACGTGCTGCACCTTCCAATTCAGCAATAATCTGCATGGCACGAATTTTAGGTGCCCCCGTAATTGAGCCACCTGGTAGGGCTGACATTAGCACCTCGAAAGGATTCACATCCGCTTTTAAGGTCGCTTCTACTTCGCTCACCATATGATGCACTTGATTAAAACTTTCGATATTAAATAATTTGGGTGTTTTAACTGAACCTGTTTCCGCATAAATACTTAAATCATTACGTAATAAATCCACAATCATGACATTTTCTGCCTGATCTTTTTCCGATGTTTTTAAGTTGTGTTTAGATTGTTCATCTAGCACAGGATCGCTATAGCGTGGCATGGTGCCTTTAATTGGTTTGGTGATAATTTTCCGATTTTTTTCGAAGTCAATAAATAACTCGGGTGAGCAACTGAGTAATTCAAAATCACCAATACGCAAATAACCCGCATAGGGGGCTTCGGTTAATGCCCAGAATGCTTGGGCAGTGGCTAAGAGGGAGCCTTGGGCACGACCTTTAAATTCTTGGGTTAGATTAATCTGATAGCAGTCACCTGCAACAATATAGTCCTGAATTTTCTGAAAAGCCTGAGTATAGACAGATTTGGTCCAGCGTGAGGTACAAGGATTTTTTAAATGAAATGTCGGGTGAATTTTATCTTGATTAAGTAGGTTCTGAATATGATTGAAAATCTGTTCTGCCTGTGGATCATCACTATAGAACATCCAGCCATCAAGGGTTAGTTTAATGTAGGAAGAAAATTGACCAATAAATAAACCAGGTTGAGGACGATCTGGATACTGAATATATTGTTGAGCCGCATAATCGTAGCCGATAAAACCGACATAACCTCCACGAAAGCCATTCTCTTGAGGAGTTTTTAATGCATCGATTGCTAAATTAAACTCAGATGGGCTGTGCTGATAGTGTTCAATCCCTGTTCTTTTAAAAGACTGAATTTGTGATGTCTGGGCAATAAAATATTCTTGAGCGCAGCAGGCAATAAAAGGCTGACTATTATTATTTAAATACACCAGATGATCCAATGTCTTCAATGCGGATAATAGATCTGCAACCAGACGAGATTCAAATTTTAAAGGGTGATGATAGAGAGCTTCGGTCATTCAGTTATAGAGAGTTCAATATGACTCACTATTTTATATCAAGAAGTCAGGAAAATATTTTTAAATCATGAAATACCGTTTATCGGTAAGCGACAGATTGCGACCAACAACAGTTGATCAAAAACTGACTCGACGCTAATTTAAGTGGGCTAGCAAATTACTCAAGGAAAGATGCTTAAGCTGTCAGAAAATAAAAAATACAGCCTAAACACTGAGTAATTCACAACCAAAAAAAATAGTACTCTTGGGAGAGTAAACAATGAAAAAATTTACAAAATTAGTTTTAGCGACTTCAGTTGCATTTAGTGCCAATGCGATGGCGATGCAAGCAATGGATGATGCATCTCTAAGCGAAACAACGGGTCAAGACGGTTTGACAATTGGTATCGGCATCTCGAAAATTGCTATTGAAAAATTATTTATCCATGATAACGACGGTTTAGCGCCAAAAGGTGTTGCAAATGAGGCGGGTTTCGGAGGTACTTCTACAGCAGGTGCGATCGTAATCCGTGGTAAGACTGATACAGCACCTGATGCTGCTGCTCTTGCTGATCCGACTACTGCAACCCATGGTGTAGTAATCGGTGCCAATTATGACAATAGTGGTGCCTATTTACTTGCATCCCGTAACCTTGCTGACTTGGTGATTGATTCAGATGCTGGTGCTGGTAATCCTTTCATTAATGTTGCTGCACAAGTATCGGGTCTAGATATCAAAGTTGGTCGAATTGGTGTAACTGCATCTGGTGCAGATGATCCAGATTCGATTCGCCGAGGTGGTGCCGGTGTTGTAAACGACATCATTAGTGGTTTTGACGTTAAAACTGGTGTGATAAATGCCAATATTCAACTGGGTGCTGCTCCACAAGGCGCTATGATCAAGATGAATAGTAAAATGATTGGTGGTCTAGAAATTAAAAACCTAGGTATTTTAGATAACTCGTCTAAAAATAAAGCAGTGGGGATGGTAGGCACGACTGCAGTGACTACACGTGAAGCCGGTGAGATTTTTGTTGAAAGTATCAAAATCGCAGATGCGGATTCTAATGATTTAACTATTAGCCAGAATATTTCTGTATATAACGATGCTTATGTAGGTACTACAGCTCAGTTAGGTAAGGCAGCGCATGTTCGTATTGTAAGTAATGATACTGGAGCGAAAGACCAATACATTAAAGGTATTCATTTAGGTAACCGTGAAGCAAGATCATCAATTGGTGATATGGAAGTCCAAGGTTTACAAACTTTCTACTCTCAAGCTCAGGGTAGTTATACTAAAGGCGCAATTATTACTATTTCGGGCCACTAATCTTTATTTTAAAAAAAAAAGCGCGTGTTTACACGCGCTTTTTTATGACTATCTCACTTATCTAAAAAATAAAAAAAATACTGTATTTTTTTGAAAAAGCAGGTATCTTTCTAGTTACAGGGAAGTAGAGTGAATGCTCTATAAAAAGAAAAATAGGCACATCATGCCCATTATAAGAAAAGTTAATAATTATGTTAGAGATCGCGTTGGGCTCGGCATTGATGTATTACGCTGCCAAAGAAGCTCTGGATATCAAAAAACAGCCGAATGGGGCTGTTCACTATACTGAAGTTCTTGATTCAAGAAATGACTCTTTTGTGCGTATGCACCGTGAAGCTGTAGAAGTAAAACCGGCACTTCTAGATCAGTTTCAGGGCATTGTACGTCAAGCTTATGATTATAGTTGTGGTTCGGCAGCACTGACGACCCTCCTCAATGGTTATGTCGGTACGCAGCTGGATGAGCAGCAAGTCATGAGTGGGCTAATGAAATTCGGTGAAACGGATAAAATTGTTGAACGCCGTAGTTTTTCTCTGCTTGATATGAAGCGCTTTGTTTCAGCCTTAGGGTTGGGAAGTGGAGGCTATCGAGGAGAGTTCAAAGATTTAGTCAATCAAGATCAGCCTGCCATTGTTCCGATTTCCTATGCAGGATTTAAGCATTTTGTAGTTTATAAAGGTTATAAAAATGGCCGGGTTTATGTTGCAGATCCGGCACTTGGTAATATCAGTTTTGAGGAACGGCGTTTTCAGGATATTTGGGAAAATAACACTTTGTTCCTGATTAATGTACCTGAACAATATCGCAAAAATTTTCTAGCATTAAAAGAATCAGATATGCGCCATGTAGAAGATGCTACGATCAATCGCTATGCCTTGGTTGACATGCAGTATCCACAATTTTATATGGACAAAATTGCTGATAAAGCTTCTACGATCCGTATGGACCGTAATCGTAATACAGAGTCAGAACAATTTGGGGAATATCAACATAACTTCCTGAGACTGTATTACAAGAATAAATAAAACGAAAAACAGTAATAAAAATTAAAATGGTGAAATGGATATGAACAGTAAATGGATGAACAAGACGTTCTTGGCACTGAGCATTCAAATGGTAATGGGCGTTGCATTTGCTGCAGAAGAACCAGCACTAGGTGAATACGAAACAGTTGATGAAGAAGTTGTCGTTGAAACTGCTGCATCTGTACCCGATCAAACTGGGCAAGTCGAAACGCAGGCTGCAGAAGAGTCAGAACTCGGTGAATATGAAGCAGTTGAAGAGGCTGTCGTCGAAACAGCAGCACCTGTAGCGACTCAGGCTGGCCAAGTAATAGATGCATCTCAAGCTTTACAGCAACAAGAAGGAGATGCTACTCAGGCAGCTAACCTAGAAGAAGTATTTACGTCAAATGAACGCCAATACTCTCTAATAAAACAAAGCGAAATTTCATCATATTACGATATTGATTATACCTATTATCGAGACACCCAACTTGATATAGAAATGGCACAGGGCCAATTGTATCAACTACGTGTTCAAGAAAATGCAACACATAGTATGACTAATACTTTTACTTTCCAATATGGTGTGAAAGATAACCTGACCTTGACTGCATCCCTACCTTTAGTGGCCAAAACTGACTTGTTGAAAGATACCTCTACTGCGGGTTTGGGTGATATTAGTTTGGGTGCTCGCTGGGAACCCTTTCCCCTAAAAGCGGGTCGTCTGCCTCTGATTTTATTTGGTAATTTATCAACTAAAACGGGTGACAGCCCTTATGAAATTAATGCCGCGACAGATCTGGCAGCAGGAAAGGGCTATTATTCTGCTGGTGTGGGTGCCAGTACGCGTAAATACATTGACCCAGTCGTATTGTTTGCATCAGTTTCTGCGAACTATGGTTTTAAAGAATCGGGCCTGAATCAGCGTCGAGGTAGCCGGATTATTGAGGAGTTTGAACCGGGGATTAGTGGAGGCTTTGCCTTTGGTTTCGCATATTCATTTAACTATGATGTTTCGATGACCATGTCCTATCAGCAGAGCTTTAATACTGGTGCGGAATTTAACTATAACACTGGTGAAAGTTATTCTGCTGCAGATCAGACCAGTTCTACCTTTGCAATTTCCTTAGGTGTGCGAGTCTCTCCAGAAACCATTGTTAATGGTACCGTTGGCCTAGGGCTGACCGAAGATGCACCGGATGTTTCGTTGGGATTATCATTCCCACTTGATATTTTAGGTTTTGGTAAAAAAATCAGTTAATAGGGGTGTCGTATGAAAAACATTCGACTTAGCCCGTTATTAACAGGAATTATTCTTGCGGGCTGTTCAAGTTATACCTTTGCACAATTGGGAACCAACCTTTCAGTTGATTTACGTGCACTATCCATGGGGAATGCCGTCACCGCAGATCCTCCAGGGGTCAATGCCATCCACTTTAACCCGGCTGCATTGACTAAAATTGATGGTCTGCAAACCGAACAGCAAATCATTGTGGCTAATTTTGATATCCAGCGTGAGTTTTCAGTACCGGCCGGATATAACGTATTTGGCTATTCTGATGATCCTATTGTCTGTAATGACGGTCCTGAAGTTTCATCTGATTTGTGTACTGACTTTAAAGGTCCGGTAAAAGGCGATGTGGAATATGTCAGTCTTTATGTCCCTTTTCTGAAAAAAATGGTGGATTTAGGCGAAGGTCTTCCTTTGACTGCACCCACGATGGGGATCGCATACAATCCCCCTGGATCGAAAGCCACTTATGCGACTGCTGTTTATGCTCCTCTCATGGCAGGTTTTGGTCATGAAGATGGTAACCCGGCAAACTTTATGGGACAGCAGGTTGCTTTAGAGCGGATTACCTATCTGTCACCATCCATCGGTTATGAGGTCAATGACCAACTGTCGATTGGTGCTTCTATCGGGATGTCTTATCAAGCCATCGGGATGAAAACGGACTTGCGTTTCCCGAATGAGTTGATCGGGATGTTGCGTATGATCGACGAAGTCGTATGTACGCCGTTTAAAGAAAATTCCGACATTATTACAGATATTCTTTTGCTCGGGATCTGTAATGCTGATGAGGGGATGAACCCATTTGGCAAGTTTGGTCAAATGCAACTGTCACTTGAACAAAACTTAAGCCCAAGCTATAACCTGGGAATCTTGTGGGAACCACGCGAAGACTTTAGTTTTGGTATGGTGTACCAAAGTGCTGCAAAAATGCGCTTAAAAGGTAAATATCATATTGATAATGCCAAAGCTCCTCAGGAAATGATCAAAGGTTTAATGACCTCACCGACCGGCCAGATTCTGGCTGCAATTCTTGGATTTCCTACTTACATACCATCAAATGAATCTGGTCTGGTGTCGCAGGATTTTGAATATCCGGCGCATTTTCAGGCAGGTATCAAATATAAAGTGATGCCAGATTTGCAAGTGAATTTTGATATTGGCTGGACAGATTACAAGGTTTGGGACGAATTTAAATTTGAATTTGACCGTACCATTTCAGCTCTAAAAATTGCCAAAATTTTGTCTGCCAATGTCACTGACTCAACCTTGGCTTTACCGATGGGATTTGAATCGCCGTGGAACTTCGGTATTGGGATGGAGTATTCAGCTACAGATCGTTTGAAGCTTCGGGCAGGTTATGAGCCACGTACCAGTGCTATTCCGAAAAATAAGCGTAATACCATGGTACCGATCAATGGTGCACAGTTATTTGGTTTAGGTGTAGGTTACCGATTTGATGCAGACACTGATCTGGATCTATCAATTGGTTTCTTGCGTAGCAAAGATCAGATTCCAGCAAATACCAGTAGTTTAGCCAACCAGACTGGGGTAAATAACCTGTTATTAAACCCATATGCAGGTTTAAACGTAAAAACAGATACCAAAATTACAATTTTAGGTTTGAACTATCGCACTCGTTGGTAAGGGAAAAATGATCAAGACAGGGAACGTTGGATTGACAGCGGTACTGGCTTTAAGCCTGGTATCCATGTCTTTTTATACAAGCGCTAAAGAATTTATTACGATTATTGGTCCGGATGGGCGACCATTAGTCGTACCACGTAATAATGCAGAGAAAAAAACTGAGGACAAATCTCGATTGGCAAAAAAAGTAGGAGCTGCAGCAGTTCATTCCACACCTGTGAAGCAAAACTTAGAAAAAGTTCCCGTCGTAGAAAATGGACAAGTTAAACCTAAGCATGGCCATAATATGGTTGTACAACCAGTACAACCAGTACAACCAGTACAACCAGTACAACCAGTACAACCAGTACAACTGCATACTGCGCAAGAAAAGATTCAGTCTAAACCACAATTAAAATCTGGATCTAAAGCTCCTCAAATTTCTGATGCTGGAGTTGGATCTTCTGTTGCTAACATACACAAACCGGGATTTAGCCGGGTTGAAGGTATTGAATATGTGGATAGTGAGTATCTGGAAAATAAAGAATTTAATTTGGAAGGTAAAAAACGTTTCTATAGCATGCCCGAAGGAGTAGTAGATAAAAATATCGGAACTACTCGGATCCAGACAATTGAACGTGAAAAAGGGGTGGGACAATCTGTATTAAAATCCTTGTTTCAAACGCCAGAAGTAGATTCCGGTCCTGTAGTACTGGCTCAAAGTTATTATCGTATTTCACAGTCGGAGACCATCGATAGCTTGGGCAAGCAGTGTTTTAATGATAAGAAAATTAAAAAAGCGAAAGAAATCAGCCTTAAAAAAGCAGTTAGCCTGTGGCCTCGCGCACCTCTTAAAGCAGACGAATTTGATTTTGAAGTGGTAAAGCTTCAATCCGATATCCAGAATATTCAGATCAACTCTTATGCTTCTAGCCAGAAAAATCCAACGTATTATTGGCCTTTTGTTGTGTTTTTAGACAGTCGCGGCTGTGTGCTTGAAGGAGCGGGCGGTTTTAAAAATCAGGAAGGTCAGGCGAATATTATTCAACATGAGTGTATCGAAGGGGTTCTCCAGATTCCTGCTCAAAGTGAATATGTATTATTGACGCCTTTGGCCTCCGCGATAGATGTTGAAGACAAGATGCTGACAAATCATGGACAACTAAAATTAGTCGCCATTCGATAAGGACTATTCGAGTACAAAAAGATGAAAAATAAAATATTATTTCCATTTGCTTTAACCACACTTTTAACGGCACTGAGTGGGTGTGGTGGGGAAAGTGCCAATGTCATTCCAGAAAAAAATGATGAAGCCACGACCAATGGTACTTGTACCCCAGGTACAACTAACTGTGTGGAATGGGGGCTGGAATATCCGCTCGATGGTTTGAACTTTAACTGTAGTAGCGATACAGAAAATACCTTTATTACCTTATTTGATAGTAAAAACGGGGTTGCTTCTGGAACCTGTCAAAAGACGGATAATATTGAGTTTTATATTCAAAGTTTTGCTTCACGCAAGATTAATTTAGGTCAAATTAAACTCAGCGATTATGCCAGTTTTAGTGCCCAGACCCAGCTGCCGCGTTTAAGTGTAATCGATATTGCAACTGGGATTGCTCGACGTCCAGTAGGTGATTTGGTGCCTAATGATCCTACCGTTCAGGTGGCCATGCGTCTGGTTAAAATTCTGCAAGCTTTGGCGTTAGAAGAAGGGCGTATTATTAATCCATCTGATGTACAACCTTTGTATATTACTGAAGAGATGCGTAAAGACCTGGCGAAAACCAGTGAGAATATCAATCTGATGGATGCCGATTTGGCGACCAAAATTAAAGATTTTGTTGATATCAGCACAATTTCGGATGAGGTGGCTTTTGCCACTGTTAAAAAACTGGTGACGATTGCCAACGCAGCCGTGTATCAGCCAGAATTTTCATTATTTTCAACATCTGGCGTGATTGGTAGTAACCTGACTGGTTCGGATGGATTGGTGGGCTGTAATCAAAGCCCTTGTGATATTAAGAATAAGAATACTAAATATTTATTTGGCCATTTCATGCTGATTACTGATCGCCAGGGCTATACCTTTGGCAGCGGCCTGCAATGGCGTGATACCCAGTTAACATTGGCTAAAGAAAATTTATCTTCCTTAGGGGGGATTAATGCTCAACTCATCCGTAAGGTGAAACCGGTACAAATGACCGCTGATCCGCAAAGTTCATGGATTCATCCAACCAGTAAAACCATTAACACGCCTTACCGTCTGAATATCGCAAATAATGCGACTCCGCTTGAGTTGTATCAAGGCAGATTATTGAATGATTATGTGATCGCGGGTAAAGAAGCTTTCTATAAAGTGGTGACTGACAAAAAATCGCTGGATACTTCTGATCAAGCCAACTTGGGGTTGTGGCGTTTGCAGGCCGATGGTGAAAACTATACGGGAAGCGTTGATCTCTACAAGATTTTCCCGATTAGTTATCTGGATCGTCAGGTCTTTAAAACAGCGCAGAATGTGGCAGATAAGGAGAAATATATCTTCCCAATGTATGCCAATCTGGAATTTAAATTTACAGATACCACTGTCAGCCCAATTACTTTAGGAATCGTAATTGACAGCAATGGTGATGTACGCACCAATATGCAATCCTCTAGTAATTTCGCGACTGATCCGGTGAATGGCTGTCAAGGCGATGTGTTGGCAGATACGCTCTTAGATCATCAAGGCATACAACAATATCGCCTTGGAACTTTGGGACGTGCATTTGTGGCTGATAAAGCGGTTTCCATGCGCCTGATTTTGGCCAATGAAAAGTTTGGTAATATCAATGGCGCATTGGTAGGGGTAGACTCACGCATCCAGTCTTCACCGGATTCTAGGGATTCGATTGTGATCGGTGGTGCGCTGCTCAATTTGTCTAATGTGTTGGATACTAATGTGGGCCAGAATGGGCGTGTAACTTTCCTGAATTCGGCAGGGGATGGGGTACAATGGGCCAATACCTATGCGAGTTTTCAAAAAGTTTATAATAATAACAATGAGGGTGAAACACCGGCAGATATTAGCCTGGCAAAATTAAACGGTGGTTCGGTTGAGTTTAAACTCGCGGATTGCTATCAAGTCAAAGCTAAATAATATTCCTTAAAAATAAAAAAATCCCATCTTAGTATGGGATTTTTTTATGCATATTAGATTTAACCGGTATGGTCTAGACGCGTGCCTAAGGTTTCCAGATGCATTGGAAAAATATTATTTTTACGGTCTTCAAAATAATGTCTGAGAGTATGTTCTACACTCGGGAAGGCAAGTTCGGTCCAGGGAATATCTACTTCATCAAATAAACGTGTTTCGATGGTCTCTTCACCCGCACCAAATTTTCCATCAATCAGATTGGCTTTAAATAGCACATAAATCTGACCAATACGCGGAATGTTATACATACAGTACAGCTGTTCAATGTCTACTTCAGCTTCGGCTTCTTCACGGGTTTCCCGGGCAGCCCCTTGCTCCATGGTTTCAAACAGTTCCATATAGCCGGCAGGTAAAGTCCATAAGCCGTAGCGTGGTTCAATGGCACGACGGCACAACAGTACTTTGTTTTCCCAGAGGATCAAAGCGCCACAAATCACTTTCGGATTAATGTAATGAATAGAGCCGCATGAATCACATACGCTACGAATTTGCTGATCGCCCAAAGGAATTTTAGCGGTGGTTTTATGTCCACAATTCACACAGAAGTTCATATTCATCATCAATGATAAAAGTAAGCTCAGGATAACTGAAAAAGCAAAATTTGGCATCATTTCTCTCCCGCCCCGACTAAAATCAGCTATGATGAAATTATGATCATCGTCAGGGCTGAGAGAATGGATGCATGTGAATTGACACAAAGGTTGCAGCAACGATTACGTTTTTCCAAGCGTATCCGATCTGCGCATGCTGCCGTGTTGATTGCAATTACAGATGAAGCTGACCCTAAAGTATTGCTGACGCGCCGTTCAGCTTATTTGAATAATCATGCCGGAGAAGTCTCATTTCCAGGTGGCAAGCGCGATCCGCAAGATACCAGTAATATTGTGGTGGCTCTAAGAGAAGCCTATGAGGAAACGGCACTCAATCCTTTTGATGTACATTTAATGGGTGATTTGCCGATGCAAAAAGCCCGCAATGGCATGCTGGTCAAACCGATTGTGGGACTGATTTCTCCGCAAGTGAAGCTGATTCCACAACCGACGGAAATCGACCGGATTTTCTTTGCCTCATTGCAGCATTTGCTTGAAGTGACGCCTACGCCTTATGAAGTTCGCTTTGCCCAGCAATCTTTATATTTTCCAAGTATGCGGGTAGAAAATGAAGTGGTTTGGGGCTTGACCGCACGTATGCTGATTTCTTTATTTCAATATGGGCTGGATTATAAAAAAGACTGGCCATTCTTGCTTAATTCTCCAACTTTTAAACGCTCCAAATTTTTTTAACCATTGAACAGGATTTTATCAATGTTGTACAAATTTCAGGGATATATACCTACCGCTACACATCAGCCATGGGATGGCTGGGTGGCACCAACCGCAACCGTGATTGGGCAAGTTGAACTTGGGCGCCAAGTCAGTGTCTGGTTTGGGGCTGTAGTACGTGCAGATAACAGTAAAATTAAATTGGGTGACTTTAGTAATGTGCAGGAAAATGCAGTACTGCATACGGATGCCGGCATTGAGATGAATATTGGCAATTATGTGACAATTGGGCATCAGGCCATGCTGCATGGCTGTACCATTGGAGATAACAGCCTGATCGGAATTCAAGCCGTCATTCTGAACAATGCCGTGATTGGCAAGAATTGTATTATCGGGGCCAATGCCTTGATTCCTGAAGGTAAGATCATTCCGGATAATTCCGTGGTGATGGGCTCACCCGGTAAAGTGGTGAAAACGCTGGATGATGACAGTATTCAAAAATTAACAATGAGCGCCATGCATTATGCTGAACATTTTCAAAACTTTCAGGAGTTGGAAGAAGTGCAATTCTAAGGCACTCTTTTATTGATTGAATCATAAGCCTAGATTTTCTAGGCATTTTTGTATCTGTTTCGGGAAAATCTCGCGTAGCGGATATGAGTGGAGTATCATATCCGCGTTTTTTATATTCTCTGAATTAAGGTTGTGCATGAAAGTGCTGGCATTGGAGACTGCCAATGAGCAGTGTTCCGTTTCTGTAATCGATGATACTCAAGAACTATTTTTTCAGCTTGATGCGCGCGCCAAGGCACAAACGCAAACGATTCTCCCGATGATTGAACAAGGTCTGCAAGATCTTGGGCTGGCCATTGCTGATTTGACCGCGATTGCCTTTAGTCGTGGTCCGGGTTCTTTTAGCGGTGTCCGCATTAATGCTGCCGTGACTCAGGCCTTGGCTTGGTCCAATGACTTGCCTGTGATTCCGGTGTCGACTTTACAGGCTTTGGCACAAGCAGCCTACCGTTTACATGGTCTGACTGAGGTGTCTGCGGTATTGGATGCCCGTATGAGCGAAGTCTATATCGCGAGCTATCAACTGGATGCGAAGGGGATTATGCAACCGGTCGATGATGAGCAACTGTTAAGTTATGCAGCAGGTAGCCAAGCTGTGCGCTTTACCCCGGTTGGCTCAGGTGCTGAACTGGTACAAAGCGAAACTTCAATTTATAAAGATGTGCATGCGACCGCACAGGATATCGCCAGCATTGCACGTGCAGCGGCACAAGCAGAAAACTGGGTCAGTGCAGAATTGGCATTACCCGTATATTTACGCGATAACGCGTGGAAAAAAATTCCAGAACAAGGTAAAGCATAATTAATTAGGATAAAGCATGGATCTTTTACTGCTACTCAAAGCGGCCATCATGGGTATTATCGAAGGCATTACCGAGTTTTTGCCTATTTCCAGTACCGGCCATTTGATTTTGGCATCAGAATTAATGAATTTCTGGACCAAGGAAAAGAGTGATGTATTTGTCATCGCGATCCAGATGGGGGCAATTGCTGCCGTTATTTATGAATATTGGGCACGTCTTTGGGGTGCAGCGACCGGGATTGTCAGCGGTGAACCGCAAGGTCGCCGTTTAGGCATTGGCCTGATTCTGGCTTCTATTCCGATTATATTGATTGGTCTGACTTTGGGACAAACTGTCAAACAATTACTGTTTAATGATATTGCCATCGCCATTGGTTTGATCGTCGGTGGTTTGATCATTATCTGGATTGAAAAGAATCCACCACAAGTCCGTGTGCATGAAGTTGAAGAACTCAGCATTAGAGATGCGATCTGGATTGGCCTGATTCAGGTTTTATCCTTGATACCGGGAACTTCCCGTTCAGGCGCAACCATTATCGGTGCAATGTTCCTAGGTGTGTCCCGTAAGGCAGCGACTGAATTCTCATTTTTCTTGGGTATTCCGGTCATTATCGGTGCTGGCCTGCTGGATCTTTATCAAAGCTATGATGTCTTAAATACGACTGAAGACTGGACCGTGATCGGAGTTGGGCTTCTGGTTTCCTTTATCTCGGCATTGATATTAATCCGAGCGCTGGTCGCTTATGTGGCCAAACGCGACTTTATGATCTTTGCCTGGTATCGTATTGCTTCGGGTCTGCTAATTTTATTATTTGCCTATACGGGTTGGAAACTATGGTAAGCGCGATTCGCTTATATACCGAATCTGACTATCAAGAGAAAGCACAGCACTTTGAGGCTGTGCTTTCTTCTCGTGGGGTGCAGGTCGAGATTGAAACTGTTGAAAAACTCAATACACGTTTTTTCCGTTTAAATCCTGAACTGGCACTCTGTGTCGATGCTGACGGACTCTGGTTATGTGCCAACGGCATGAAGATGCAACCGGACTGGCAAGCGGAAACCGGGCGTTTAAAACGCGCATCGTTGAAATCGGAAATGATTGCACGCGCCTGTAATTTAAGTGAAAAACCAAGCTTAGTCGATGCGACTGCGGGTCTAGGGCATGACAGTCTGTTGATGGCACATTTAGGTGCGCAAGTCACCCTGGTTGAACGGCATCCGATTCTGTTCACCTTGCTTGAAGATAGCCATACACGTGCCCAGTCGGATGCATTCCTGAGTCAGGTCGTGTCGCGGATTAATTTGGTCTTTTCTGATTCAGCCGATTATTTAAAACAGCAGGCCGAGCAGCAGCAGATTGTTGATGTGGTTTATCTTGATCCAATGTTCCCACAGCGGGATCAAAATCAGCAGGCAGTCAAAAAGCAGGCACAGGTCAAAAAACAGATGCAGCTGTTGCATATGTTATTGCCTGAAGATGGTGAAATGGATCTGGGCGATAACCTTTTAGAACTGGCACAGAAAATTGGCAAGCGTGTCGTGGTCAAACGTCCGCGTCTGGCGGTATTTCTGGCTGGAAAAGAGCCAAATCATCAATGGCAAGGCGATGCTTGTCGCTTTGATGCGTATTTTCAGCATGAACTTGTAGCTGAATAGGATAATGGCTTCTTTATTAAGCAAAGATTTGTTATATATTTAAAATTAGCATTGATTAAATACTTATCAAGCATAAACTTATTCAGCACATTAGCGAGCCACTCATCTCCTTGAAATCCTATGATCGACTTTAAACCCTCCATTAATTTTTGGCACGATTTTAAGAGCAACCAAATTGCCGGGATGTGGTTATTTCTGGGGTCGAGGCGTTCTTTACAACTGGTCCGTCCATCCATCATGCAATTGGTGTTCTGGGGGATCTTGGGTGGCTGCGCCAACAGTTTGTTTAGCTGGCTCAGTTCAGGCCGTATGGGAGATTTTAACTCTCAAGGTCTGATCAGTTATGCACTTTGGCCTTTCATTGCCCTGATTGTCGGTATTTTTCTTTCGCAACGGGTCAATAATCCACGCTTGATGCTGGTGCCAGCCTTGTTATGGTTGGTGTTAGATACCCATATCATGCTGTTCCAGTGTCTGATTCAGTATCTGGGTGATCTGGATTATCTGCCTTATATCCTTTACGACTATATTCCAACGCTCTTTGTCATGCTGTTTGTCTGGCAAAGTCTGGCAGTGGTCTGGGTGATTTCACGTGAATTAAAATGGCCGTGGTGGGAACGTGCGCTGATTATGCTGGCGACTTTGTTTACGCTAGTAGTTTGGCAGATTTCAGTCAAAGATCAGCCGATCTGGAAAGTCGAAGAAATTCCACCGAGTTTTGCCGAAGATGCTTTCTATGCCCAGCCAACTCTGCTGAACAAAGCGCTGGAAAATATCGAATATGGTGAATTCGCACAGTCGCACTGGTATTTCATGGGAGTGGCTGGAGCGAGCTATCAGGATGTATTCCATTCTGAAGTCGAGCGGATTAAAGAACAGTTTGATACCCGTTTTGGTACTTTTGGCCGATCGATTGCCTTGGTCAATCATCCAGCGACACGTACCACCATGCCGATTGCTTCCAAAACCAGTATGGAGCTGGCATTGCGCCGTATGGGGCAGCAGATGAACCGTGAAAGTGATGTGCTGTTTTTATATATGACCTCTCACGGTTTGCCGAATGTGTTCGAAATGGAAAATGCACCGCTGGATCTGGCGCAGGTCGATCCAAAATGGTTGCGTGAAACACTGGATGCCTCCGGAATCCGCTGGCGCGTGATCGTAATCTCGGCATGTTTTTCAGGCAGTTTTGCTTCAGCCTTACAGAATGACAATACTTTGGTGATTACGGCTTCTGCAGCCGACCGTCAGTCTTTTGGCTGTTCGAATGAAGCGGATTATACCTATTTTGGTCGTGCGTTCTTTGATGAAGCCATGCGTGAAAATAGCAGCTTGCAAAGCGCTTTCGCACAGGCCACAGATACTGTAGCAAAATGGGAATCGGCTCAAGGCTTTGAGCCATCAGAACCGCAATGGGTCATCGGCAAGAATATGGAATTGATGTTGCCACAACTGGAGCAACGTTTATTTCCCCAGAACAGTACGGCAACAGCATCTCCCTAGATCAATGTCATCCACAGACCGGTTGTAATAATAAGGAATAGCCATGGAACTTATACAGAACAATAGAAGCTTTGAAGGTGAACAGCGGATTTATCGTTTTGATTCGCGCTATCTTAAAACCCCGACCAAGTTTGGCATTTTTCTGCCGCCTCAAGCTTTAGAAGGTCACAGCTGTCCTGCATTATTCTATCTGGCTGGTTTGACCTGTACCGAAGAAACCTTTGCCATCAAGGCGCATGCACAGCGTTTGGCGGCACAGCTTGGCTTGATTTTGATTACACCTGATACCTCACCACGTGGTGAAGGCGTGGCAGAAGGCGACAACTGGGATATCGGTCAGGGTGCAAGTTTTTATATCAATGCTACCCAGGCGCCTTGGGTTGAACATTATCAGATGGAAAGCTTTATAGTCGATGAACTCTATGCACTGGTTACTGAGGAGTTCGTAATCCATCCCGGCAAGATCGGCATCTTCGGCCACTCTATGGGTGGTCATGGCGCATTGACTCTGGCATTTAAATATCCAGAAAAATTTAAATCTGTTTCAGCCTTTGCACCAATTTGTGCGCCGAGTCAGTGCCCATGGGGAGACAAAGCATTCTCGAATTATTTGGGTACTGAAAAAGAGGAATGGCTGAAACATGATGCGACCGCTTTGGTTCAGGAAAAGGGCGCATTGTTTGGCGATATCCTGATTGATCAGGGTTTTTCAGACCAGTTCTATAACCAGCTTAATCCAGCCCTGTTCCAGCAGGCTTGTGATGGCGTGAACCAGCCGCTCACTTTGCGTGAACATCAGGGCTATGATCATGGTTATTACTTTATTCAAAGTTTCGTAGATGATCATTTGCAATTCCATGCCGTGCAGTTAAATCCTTAAAGTAGGACTGCAGATATGTAGCAAAGCCAAAAAGATTAAAAAACCTCCAAAATGTTTTTACATTCTGGGGGTTTTTCTTTTAATATCAGATGTATAAAAGTATAAAAAATTGGGGTCGTCATGCAGCAGACAGCAGACGGTATTCGTGTCAGTGAGTCATTATTTCCAGCTGCTTCAAGTTTTTCGACTGAAGCCACGCCTTCGGTCAGACCGAAATATCAGCGATATGGATTCAGATTTCATGGCAGTGCATCCGAATATTTTGGTATCTGGATGGTGAATCTGATGCTGACCATTGTGACATTGACCTTGTACAGCCCTTGGGCCAAAGCACGCCGTATGCGTTATTTCTACGGCAATACCCAATTTTTAAAACATCGCTTCGACTTTGTGGCCATGCCGAGCCGGATCCTGCTGGGTCGTCTGTTTGCACTGGAACTGTATCTGGTCACCGTTGTACTGACCAACTATTCAATCCTTGCCACCAGTTCTTTATTGATGGTCGCTGCGCTGTGTTTGCCCTGGCTCATTCGGATGACGCTGAAATTCAAGGCTAGAAATAGCAAATATGGCAATGTGCGTTTTTATTTTAATGGCAGCAACCGCGAGGCTTATAGGGTCTTATTTCTAGCCATCCTGCTCAATATCTTTACTTTGCTGCTGTTTAGTCCGGTGATGATCTGGCTCTATAAACGCTATTGCTTTAATCATTTATCGATTGGTCAGTTGCAATTCAAGCTGAATATTAACTGGTCCAAGTTTATGTCTGCCGTTTATCTGCCCTTGAGTCTTTGCCTGCTGTTTGGTATTGGCTGGCTTGCAGCAGTGGTGTACTGGGTAGACCGGATAGGGACCAATTTGTTTAGTCTGGGTTTACTGCTTAGCTATCTGCTTTGCCTGGCGCTGGTCTGGCCGGTCATTTCTGCACGTTTATACCTCATTACCTGGAATCATGTGGAGCTCGGTCAAAGTTACTTTAAAACACGGGTCACGACATGGCGTTATAGCTGGATTGTGCTGAGCAACTGGATAGTGCGTGTTCTTAGTCTGGGCTTAATGACGCCTTGGGCTGCCATCCGTTTATATGAATATCAGTTAAAACACTTAGAACTATATGTGGCTGAAGATGAAACCAATCTTGAGCATATCTTGCAACCTGACCCGAGTGCTTTGGCCGATGAAATCCTGGACGTATTTGATTTCGATGCGTCGCTATAGGAGTAAATGTGATGAAACGACCTGTCGAAGTTAAGTTTTATGATGGAATTCTCGCTGAAGCCCGTCGTGCCTGGATTGTACCGGATCAGCAACAAGGGATTGCCTTGAAACTTGATGAGGATGTTCCAGTACAAGTTAGCGCTGCAGATTTTTATTTTTCTTATCCGGACATGGCCTACATTGGTGGTGTCGGTGGTCGTAAACCGATTATTGAGCTGCCTGAAGAGCGTCGGATTGAGTTTTTAAGCAAAGCGCCACATTGGCTCGGGATTAAACATAAAGATATTTATCATGCAATCTGGAAGTTTGAACGTTCACCGATCCTAATTTTCTTTTCCATGATCATCGTGATTAGTGCAGTGATTGTGATTTTAAAATGGGGGATTCCTTATAGTGCCAAACAGCTGGCAAAACTTCTTCCGGAGCAGACTCTGGTTGAAGTAGGCAACCGGACAGAGCAGCAGTTAATTGCCCAGACCCAGCCAAGTACACTCCCGGCAGAACAGCAGATGCGATTAAAAACTTTGTATGAACAAAAGATTGCTGTAGGAAAACCTGCAAAAATTATTTTCCGTCAAGGTGGATCAAGCATGGGCATGAATGCCGCAGCCATCCCGAATAACACCATTATTGTGACTGATGAACTGGTGAAAATCAGCGGCACCGATGAGGAAGTCCTCGCAGTACTGGCCCACGAACAAGGCCATCTGGTACAGAAGCACAGCATGCAAAAAGTGATTTCTAATCTGGGTGTGGCGGGACTGTTTGCCTTTGTAACTGGAGATTTAAGTGATGTGGTCACCGCATCTGTAGTGGTCCTGACCGATGCCGGATATTCGCAGGCGATTGAACTGGATGCCGATGACTATGCCATGCAGCATTGGCATCAACAGCAGATTTCCAGTATTCACTTGTCTAATTTTTTGCAGCGGGTGGAAAATGCCAGAATACTGGCAGAGGAATCACAAACCTTAAAAATGAAAAATTTCACTCTCAATATCGATGGAAAAGACCGGCATCTGACAGAAACCGAACTGAAATGGATTCGCCTGATCGGGAAGTTTAAAAAATATCTGGAATCACATCCCGAACTGGATAAAAGGATTCAGCGTATTCATGCCTTTAATGAACAAGCGAATCATCGTATTTAGTTTCTGATCATTGCTATGTCTTGATCATCAAGGCTTTTTAGTCCCTATCTTTGCCAGTCGGCAGTCAGATGTTCCTGTCCCATACAGATCAGATGATCCAGAACCACATTTTCGAGTTTATTCAGGTCAGTAAATTCATCTGTGCTTTGAATCGTTACGGTTAGATGATCCTGTTCAGGAGCCAATATCACTTCAGCATTTGGAAAATGAATCAGGAAATTTTGTTCGGTTTCATCAATATTAAATTTATGTTTCCAGTGATTGGCCAAGCGTTTGGCAATTCGTGAAGCTTGTTGCGTCTGGATATGGGCCATACTTTTCATCAGTTTTCTACACTATTCATCATTATCCCTGCACTTTAAACCAGGCGGTGATGCCGGCATAAGCACCAAAGCGTTACACAGCGTTTTAATCTTGCAACATCGAATCACAGTAGCCGGAGCGGATTTGATATAATGGGAAAAATCCAATTTCAACAAGCCAGGTTCTCCCATGTCCAAGCCTTATTTAATTGCCCCTTCTATTTTATCTGCTGACTTTGCCCGTTTAGGTGAAGAAGTCGAGAACGTGTTGGAAGCAGGTGCAGACGTTGTCCATTTTGATGTCATGGATAACCATTATGTGCCGAACCTGACTTTTGGTGCAGGTGTTTGTAAGGCCTTGAAAAATTATGGGATCAAGGCGCCCATTGATGTGCATTTGATGGTTAAGCCGGTGGATCGCATGATCGGGGATTTCCTTGAAGCGGGTGCTGATATCATTACTTTTCATCCAGAAGCTTCTGATCATATTGACCGTTCTTTACAGTTGATCAAATCAGGTGGTGCAAAAGCGGGACTGGTATTTAATCCGGCAACACCATTGCATTACCTGGATTATGTGCTGGATAAAGTCGATCAAATCCTGCTCATGAGCGTGAACCCGGGCTTTGGCGGACAGAAATTTATTCCAATGACTTTGGATAAATTGCGTCAGGCACGCAAACTGATCGATGCTTCAGGTCGTGATATTCGTCTGGAAATCGATGGTGGCGTTACGCCAAGCAACATTCGTGAAATTGCCGAAGCGGGTGCCGATATGTTTGTAGCTGGTTCAGCTATTTTTGGCAAGCCGGATTATAAAGCTGTGATTGATGAAATGCGTACGGAATTAGCGAGAGTAGGGCAGGTTCAACTGTAATCGTTAAAAACTCATAAGTGCATAAATATGTGGATAACTTTATGGATAAGTGTGTAGATATCTATGTTGATAACCATATGGATATGTTGCATAAAATGTAATCGTTTGTAGCCTGATTGATTGCGATTTAGACAAAATTTGTATAAAAAGAACTCAAATTGGGTTCTTTTTTATCGCCTATAACTCTTGTCTTTGGTGGTTGTTTATTCACCATAGGTTGATAATGGAACCAGGCAAAAAGTGATCAATGTGTCGTATATTTGTGTTTCATTATGTAATTTCTCCAGACAAAGTTTAAATTTAATTGATGTGTATAACTTAATATTCTGAGTCCATTCTCATGTAATTGTTGTGAATGAATTGCCCGATTATTAGAACTATTTCTGACTTGGCATTTTCAAAATCTACTATAACCAGAGTAGCCATGAATGTCGTGAAGATTTGAGTAAGACAAAGTTAAGTTGTATCTCGATAAGTCATGTTTTGTAACACTGACCACATTGTTGGCACGCGAATTAATAAAATTTCTATATCTAGATATTGAGGAGGAACGACCTCCCTTGTGAATTACGTATCGGAATTTACAGGAAAAATCGTCAGGACGGCCTGATTCTTATATAAAAGGAGGAGGCTGCATGGCCTGGATCGTACTTATTCTTGCGGGTATTTTTGAAATCGTTTGGGCATATTCGATGAAGCTGTCTGAAGGATTTACCAGACTTACCCCAAGTATTATTACCATTGTCTTCATGGTACTGAGTTTTGCTTTACTGGCTTATGCGATGCGTACTTTGCCGCTAGGTACAGCCTATACGATCTGGACCGGGATTGGTGCAGTGGGTTCATTTCTCATCGGTATTTGGGTTTTGGGTGAACCCGCTACAGCGTTGCGTATGCTGGCTGCCGTACTCATCATTTCCGGTCTGGTGCTGATGAAAGTATCCTCTTCATAATTTGTTTCTGCTTGTCTCGGTGAACTGGGTTAATATAGAAAATGAACTCCAGCGATTGGGACAGGGCGCCATCATGAACTTAAGTTATCTCTATATGGATTCTCCCGTAGGTCAGCTGCAACTGGTCGCGAATGAAACCGCACTGGTAGCTGTGCTTTGGGACTGTGAACAGCCGAATCGGGTGAAAATGGCGACCTTGGTTGAAGATCCGCAGCATCCGGTATTGATTGAAACCAGACATCAGCTCCAAGAATATTTTGCTGGTCAGCGCAATGTTTTTGACCTGCCTTTGGACTTTGCAGGTACTGATTTTCAGAAAAAGGTTTGGCAGGCGCTACTGAATATTCCCTACGGACAGACCCGAAGCTATCGCGACATTGCTGAACAGGTGGGTAATATCAAGGCAGTACGTGCCGTGGGTGCAGCCAATGGCAAAAACCCGATTTCGATTATTGCACCCTGTCATCGGGTGATTGGTCGCAGTGGCAAGCTGGTAGGATTTGCCGGTGGTTTGGATAAAAAAGAAATCCTGTTAAATATTGAGCGGACGCATTCATAAATCTCTTTTATAAATCAAAAAATGATCGTTCTATTCATTTTAAAATGAATATTAAAAGTTCCTTCTCCCTCTGGGATAAGAAGCACTGCTTAGCAAGGAGATGAGGGGGTAAAAACCTCTCCCTCGCCCTCTCCTACAAGGAGAGGGTATTTCCTTTGTAGTAATTATAAAAAATGATTTATGAAAGAACTTTAATATCTAAAAATTTAAAACAAATGAAAAATTAGAATATGGATGTTCTGCTAGTAGAAATTAATCTATTCATACTTTGTGATTGGATTTATTTCGAAGTGGTATTCAAAACAGCCTAAGCAGTCATAAGCTTTTACGAGCCCATAAAAAAGCCTTTGAATGATTCAAAGGCTTTTTAGTGTTAAATATTTGAAGCTTTCAGTTTTTCGGTAATCTCAGCCAGAACTTTAATCCGTTTTACTTCGTCCCATAATGCTTTGGCTTCAGGATAATGTTTCGACATCATGCCGAGCCATTGCTTGTAACGACCGACCATCCCGATCTCAGTTTTGGCTGGACCGTTGATAAAACGAATTTGCAGTTGCAGCAGTTCATTCCAGTTCAGCAAAGGTGCATCCGAATTTTGACGGATACATTGAGTCAGGTCGGGTGTGGTCACCGCACCACGGCCAATCATCAGGTCTTCGCAGCCAGATTCTAGTCGACACTGTTTGGCATCGGTATTGTTCCAGATTTCACCATTGGCGATCACATTGATCTTGAGTGCTTCACGAATCGGTTGTAACTGGTCCCAGAATGCTGGCGGAGTGTAGCCATCGGCTTTGGTACGTGCATGAACGGTGACCCAGGCTGCCCCGGCATCTTCAATGGCATGCGCATTTTCCAGCATAAAATTACGGTCCATATAACCCAGACGCATTTTGGCGGAAACCGGAATATGTGCAGGAACGGCATCACGCACGGCTTTAACCAGCTCATGCACCACTTCGGGTTCATCTAGCAGGACTGAACCACCACGATGACGGTTCACGGTTTTCGCAGGACAACCAAAATTCAGGTCGATTGCCGGTGCACCCATCGCGGCAACTTTGGCTGCATTTGCTGCCAGCATTTCCGGATTATTTCCCAGAAACTGCACATGTACCGGCGTACCCGCCGCCGTCTTGCCATCATTGAGCAATTCCGGGCAGTAACTGTGATAAACATGATCGGGCAGGATAGAGTCGGTGACACGGATAAACTCGGTCACGCACCAGTCAAAGCTACCTACGGATGTCAGCACATCACGCATAATCGGATCGGTTAAGCCTTCCATGGGAGCAAGCACAAGTTTCAACGGTGCACACCTGTAAATTTAAAACGGTGTTATACGTTTTTTTAGCCAGCCTGTCTAGGTTGGAGGGAGAATTGAAATTTGAGAACTTGAAAATTGAGCTTGTGGAATGGATATAAAAAAGGCCTTTAATGTGGATTAAAGGCCTTTCACAGTGAAGCTTAAGATGGCTGATTAATATCCAGCTATTTTAGTCAGCCAGTTTTTCGACTTTCATACTCTCACGATAATACTGACAGCCCTTATACAACAAGAAGAAGCCAATCACTCCGGCAATGGCATTGACGATCGAAATAGAATTACCAACCATCATCGTGTTCTGAAAATATTTATCCGTGATCAACGCCACTGCGGTGGTTCCGATGCCTAAGGCAATCAGATTTGAAATTAGCAGAAACTTGGCAGAGACCTGGGCTCGTAACTGGTTTGGTGTCAGCATTTGCGTAGCAGCAGCGGATGCAGGAATCGGGAAAGTGGAGAAGAACATCGCCACAAAAATCAGCGCAAATGAAAGCTGCATATTATCGACCTGAGTAAACAGCACACTCGGAATAATCAGCGCCGCACAGCCAATGGCACCGGTACGAATTGCAGCATCGCTATAGCCACGCTTTGAAAAGAAGTCGATCAGCCAGCCACAGAACAGGGCACCAGAGGTATTTGCCACTAAAATAATCGTCCCAAGGATATAACCGGTTTGACTCGCATCCAGACCGAAATTACGCATGTAATAGGCAGGTGCCCAGCCCAGCAGCGAATACAGCATCATGGTGTAAAAAGAAAAGCCGATAAAATGACAGAAAAAGGTCTTTTTATGTGTCTTGATAAAACCGATCGAATTTTTGAAAGAGGCTTTAATGACCTGACCATCCTGACCGACTTTCATGCCCTTACGTGCAGGCTCACGCACCGTCAAAACCATCAGCAGGGCCAGCAATACGCCTGGTAGACCCACAATCATAAAGGTAAGTTGCCAGGTTTTTACTTCACCAATGAGCGGTAAAGCCACGAAGCTGACATCTTTTAGCAGGCCAATCACATAGCCGCCAATCAGGAAAGCTAAACCCGAACCAATAAAGGCACCAATCGCATATACCCCGAGTGCACGGCCTAATTTATCTTTGGGAAATAAATCGGCAACGATTGAATAAAAGGCAGGGGAAAGCGCAGCTTCACCGGCACCCACACTCAAACGTGCAATAAACATTTGAATAAAGTTTTTACTGAGACCACAGGCCGCTGTAGCGAGGCTCCAGAATGCAATCCCGGTCGCAATAATTTTAATCCGGGACTTTTGATCCGCCAGCGCGGCAATGGGCAGACCCATAATGGCATAAAACAAGGAGAAGGCTAGACCCTGTAACAGGCTGAACTGGGTATCGCTTAGCATTAAATCGGCTTTAATCGGTTCAATCATTAAGGATAAAATTTGACGGTCTACAAATGACAGAATGTAAGCCACCATACAAATGACCACCACATACCATTGATAGGTGCTGCTTTCCGGTGGTGGTTCAATCTGTTCAGACAGCGGCACGGCCGTTTCTGTCGGTGTAGGCTCAAAACTTTGATTGGGCGGTTGAATCGTCCTTTCAACCATGTCTATGTCTAGCGATTTATCATTCATCATGCAACATCCTGTGCTGATCGTTTGAGATATTTATTTGATACTTTTAATTTATATATTATTTTTATTTTGTATCGTGTTTGATCAATCTAAAGTTTAATTGGATTGACGTCAATCTGTTTTTTAAGAATAGATACAAATAATATTTGAATCAAAAAAAAAGGAATCATAATGATTCCTTTTTTGAGTTTAAATGTTTAGCCGCGCTCAACCAGGGTCAAAATATCATAGGTTGCGACCAGTTCATTGCGCTGATTTTTGACTTTAATATCCCAGACCACCACACCATGTGGTTTCTGTGCCGGATCGCGCAGTGCTTTTGGAGTTTTCTGCTTACAGGTCAGTTCTACCTGAATGGTATCGCCAATTTTCACCGGCTCTACAAAGCGCAAGTTGTCCATGCCATAGTTGGCAATGACCGGGCCTGGAGCAGCCTCGACGAATAAACCGGCCGCGGCAGATACCACGAAATAGCCATGTGCCACACGTTCACCAAACAGGGATTCTGCTGCAGCAATCTTGTCCATATGCGCATAAAAGTGATCACCGCTCAGGCAGCCGAAATTCACCAGATCGGCTTCGGTCACGCTACGTCGTGCAGTCAGTAAACGCTCACCGATACGCAATTCATCAAATGATTTTTTGAATGGATGCACACGGTCTTCAAAGACCTGAGCACCAGCCGTCCAGCTATGACCGACTTGGGTCATGGCATTCGGGGAACCTTGAATTGCAGTCCGTTGCATATAATGTTTCACTGCACGTAAGCCACCGAGCTCCTCACCGCCACCGGCACGTCCCGGTCCGCCATGCACCAGCAAAGGTAGTGGCGAGCCATGTCCGGTACTTTCTTTGGCACTTTCTGCATCCAGAATATGGACACGGCCATGCCATGGCGCAATTTTGCTGAGCAGTTGTTCAATATTTTCATCGGTATTGCGTACGATGGATGCTACCAGACTACCTTCGCCACGTGCCACCAGGTCAGCCAGCTGAGCCAGGTCAGTATATGGCATTAAAGTGACTACAGGTCCAAAGGCTTCAATTTTATGAATATTTTCTGCCTGAGCCGGTGCTTTGCAGACCAAGACTGTTGGTGGATAACATGCGGACTTCTCAGTATTTTGTACTTGAATCTTAAAGTCCTGACGCAAGTGACTACCGAACACAATTTCTGCATCCTGGCTGAGCTGTTCAACTTTTGCCGCGACATCATGTTTCTGTTTAACGCTGGCCAAAGCACCCATTGTCACGCCTTCCTGAGCCGGATCACCGACAACCACTTTTTTCAGTTTTTCAATCAGACGGTCTTGTACTGTATCCAGCAGCTCGGCTGGAACAAAGGCACGACGAATGGCGGTGCATTTTTGTCCGGCTTTAGTGGTCATTTCACGGAAAACTTCACGAACAAATAAATCAATCGTTTCATCATTGGCTTGCGCCGTCAAAATCGCACTATTGACCGAATCTGCTTCCATAGTGAATGGAATCGAGTAGGCATTTAAGTGTGGATGCGAACGCAGTTTTTGCCCGGTTGATGCAGAACCGGTAAAGGTGACCGTATCCTGAGGATTTAAATAATCAAACAAATCATAAACCTGTCCGCAAATGAGCTGCAATGAACCTTCTGGCAAGAAACCGCTTTCATGAATGGCTTTGACCACGGCATGGGTCAGCTCGGCACCTTCGGTCGCCGGTTTGACAATACAGGGTACGCCTGCCAGTAGCGTAGGGGCGATTTTCTCCAGCATGCCCCAGATTGGAAAGTTAAAGGCATTGATATGCACGGCAACACCGGCTTTAGGCGTCAGAATATGTTTCGCGCCAAAGCTACCTTGCTTAGAAAGAGGAATCCAGGCATCTTCGACCCATGCTGTTTCATCACTCAGTTCACGACGCACCAAACTCGAATAGGCATATAAGGTGCCAATCCCGCCTTCAATATCAATCCAGGCATCTTTACGGGTACAGCCGGTTGCTTTGGCAAGCTCATAAAAGTCTTCTTTGCGTTCCATCAAATACTGAGCCACTTGCTTCAGTGCATTGGCACGTTGATGGAAGGTCCATGTGGCAATAGTCGCGCCTTTTTGTTTGGCATACTTCACCACGGCTTGGGTATCGATACCCTGACTGCCGACCTGATAAACCGCTTCACCGCTAATGGCATGATAAACCGTACGTAAATCGGCTTGCGCTGCGTATTCCTGGCCGTACACCAGTGAAGATAAGCTTTTGATGGCAATAGAATTATGGGTTGATTCAGTATCTTGATAATCCGTTGTGCTTGAGCTGCTGTCTAACTCTAACATTGTAAAAACTCCATTTATGATACGTTTTGAGATGTATTTTAATTTTGATGTTTCATAATTTGTGTTGAAAAATTGAAAATGTCAATCATAAATCTGTATTTAAAAATGCGTAACAATAAAATAAAAAATATTAAGTTATATAAAACAAATATTTATTAAAAATAAGGGGTGAAAATTAAATGATACCAATAAATAAATATTGATTTTAATTACGTATCGTTTTAATTTGAGTGTATCAACACTTGGGATAAGTGAGGGAACAATGAATAATCAACAACAAATCTTCGATCAAAAGATTGAAAAGGATATTTCCATCGAGCCGAAGGACTGGATGCCGGATGCTTATCGTAAGACCTTGATTCGTCAGATTGGTCAGCATGCACACTCTGAAGTGGTGGGCATGTTGCCGGAAGGCAACTGGATTACCCGTGCACCGACCTTGAAGCGTAAAGCTGTGCTGATGGCAAAAGTTCAGGACGAAGCCGGTCATGCTTTGTATCTGTACAGTGCTGCAGAAACCCTGGGTGCGGATCGTGACGACATGATGGATAAGCTGATTGCCGGTCGCATGAAATATTCTTCAATTTTCAACTATCCAACCCTGAGCTGGGCCGATGTTGCCGCGATTGGCTGGCTGGTAGATGGTGCAGCAATTGTCAATCAGGTTGCGCTGTGCCGTACATCTTATGGTCCTTATGCCCGCGCTATGGTGCGTGTGTGTAAAGAAGAAAGTTTCCATCAGCGTCAGGGCTTTGAAGCCATGATGGAACTGGCCAATGGTACGCCGGAACAAAAGCAGATGGCACAGGATGCAGTGAACCGTTTCTGGTGGCCGGCACTGATGATGTTTGGTCCAAGTGATGATAATTCACCGAACAGTGCACAAAGTATGCAGTGGAAAATTAAATTATTCAGCAACGATGAGCTACGTCAGAAATTTGTCGATAACACCGTGTCGCAAGTTTTGCAGCTGGGTTTAACCGTTCCAGATCCAGACCTCAAATTCAATGAAGCCACCGGACATTACGAATTTGGTGAAATCAATTGGGATGAGTTTTTTGCGATTCTTGCAGGCAAGGGGCCGTGTAACCATGAGCGTATTGAAGCACGCCGCAAAGCTTGGGAAGGCGGCAAGTGGGTACGTGATTCCGCAGCTGTCTATGCTCAAAAACAGCAGCAACAGTCAGCAGCACAAAAAGTCGCTTAAAAAATAGTTTGATCAATATAAGGAAATTTGCTCATGAATAACAAAAATAACTGGTCACTTTATGAAGTGTTTGTGCGTAGTAAACAGGGTCTGAGTCACCGTCATGTCGGCAGCCTGCGTGCGCCGGATGAGGAAGTCGCACTACAAAATGCCCGCGATGTATATACCCGCCGCAATGAAGGCATCAGTATCTGGGTGGTGAAATCTGAATTGATTACCTCTTCACAGCCAGATGAAAAAGCAGAATTTTTTGAACCCGCTTTGGACAAGGTTTATCGCCATCCAACCTTTTATAACATTCCAGCTGGCATCGAGCATATGTAAAGGGAAAGGTGAAGAATATGACAAATCAAGTATTGGCAGAATTTCTTTTACATGTGGGTGACAGTCAACTGATCCTGTCTCATCGTTTGGCAGAGTGGTGTGGTCATGCACCTGAACTGGAGCTGGATATTGCCTTAGCCAATATCGGACTGGATTTATTGGGTCAGGCACGTACTGCCCTCAGTCTGGCGGGTGAAGTGGAAGGACAGGGCCGTGATGAAGACAAGCTGGCTTATTTCCGTACCGAACGTGAATACCGTAATTTGCTGCTGTGTGAACAGCCGAATGGTGACTTTGCCCAGACCCTGGTGCGCCAGTGGTTGATGGATCACTACCACGCTTTATTGTTTAGCGCCTTAAGTCAAAGTCAGCATACTGAGTTGGCGGCTTTTGCAGTGAAATCACTCAAAGAAGTGAAATATCACCAGCGTTTTTCCACCACCTGGATGGAACGCTTAAGTTTAGGTACCGCAGAAGCGCATGAAAAAACCCAGCAAGGTTTAAACCAGTTATGGCGTTTTACCGAGGAACTTTTTGTTCTGACGGCTGATGAAAGACAGTTGGTCGATAGCGGTGTCATTCCAGATATTGAAAATTTAAAAGCCCAGTGGCTGGAGACCATTACATCCGAGTTAGCGCGATTTGAATTAAGCCTGCCAGAGCTAGGCGCTTATCGCAGTGGGGCTAAACAGGGTTTACATACAGAACATCTCGGTTTTGTTTTGGCTGAACTGCAATACATGCAGCGCACTTATCCAAACATGAACTGGTAATTCGGCACAATCACAGGGAGTGAGTCGCATGAATCTGATTCGACACGTAGAAGATCAATGTTGGGACGTTCTACAGCAGGTTTCTGATCCAGAGATTCCAGTATTGTCAGTGATTGATCTGGGCATGATTCGTGGCGTCGAGCTGAATCAGCAGGGTGAAATTGTGGTGCGACTCACGCCGACCTATAGCGGCTGTCCGGCCACGGATTTATTAAAAGCAGAAATTACCCAGGCTTTCGAGGCGAACGGTTTGACGCCGGTCAAAGTCATTGTGGATCTGTCTCAAGCCTGGACTACGGACTGGATGAGTGAATCGGGCAAACACAAATTACAGCAATATGGTATTGCCCCGCCGCAAGGCCAGTCACATAGCTGTGGTACGCATGTGGCATTGACCGATGGCATCACCTGTCCACAGTGCTTAAGTAACAACAGCAAATTATTAAGTGAATTCGGTTCGACAGCCTGTAAAGCTTTATATCAATGTCGGGACTGCTTAGAAACTTTTGACTATTTCAAATGTATTTGATTGTAACGATTGCGCGGTGGGCAGGGTAAACCAATAACAAGCCTGAACACCGCCACCTAAAAGAAGGATTTTGCCATGAGCCAATTTATACCATTAACCATTAAATCGATTCAGCCACAAACCGAGCAAGCGATCTGCATTGCCTTTGATCTCGCACCTGAGCAGTTGGATACTTTTCAATATCAGCCGGGTCAGCACCTCACCATTCGTCATTTAACCGATGACGGCGAGCTGCGCCGCTGCTACTCGATCTGCAGTGATACTCAGGAAGACATGAGCATTGCGATTAAAAAAATTGATCAGGGTCAGTTTTCAACCTGGGCCAATGCGCATCTCAAAGCGGGCGATGTACTAGAAGTCATGCCACCGCAAGGGGTGTTCTTTCAGAAAGCCGCCAAGGCTGGTGGCCAGAATTATCTAGGATTTGCAGCAGGCAGTGGCATTACGCCAATTTTATCGATTGTAAAGTCGGTGTTGAACCGTCAAGCGGAAGCAACATTCACTCTGGTATATGGCAACCGCTCCTGGAAACAGACCATGTTTTCTGAACAGATCATGGACTTGAAAGACCGTTTTAAGGAACGTCTGCAACTGGTAAATATTTTTTCACGTGAACTGAATGACAGCGAGATCTTTAACGGTCGGATTGATGCGGAAAAATTGCAGCAGTTGTTTCAGGCCAATCTGATTTCAGCAGACACCGATCACTGTTTTGCCTGTGGTCCTGAAGAAATGATGACAGCAGTCGAAACGGTATTACCGACTTGGGGCATTCAACGCAGCAAGATTCATACGGAACGCTTCAATACGGGTACTGCACCGAAAGCAACCGCCCAGCAGATGGAAAGCCGCAGCGAAGAACGCGTCAATATCATCCTCGATGGTCGCGAGCTGATTGTTGAAGTCTCTAAGCAGGATGACAGTATTTTAGATGCTGCGCTACGTGCCGGAGCCGACCTGCCATATGCCTGTAAGGGCGGCGTTTGTGCCACCTGTAAATGTAAGGTGTTAGAGGGACAGGTTGAAATGGCGGTGAATTACAGTCTGGAAGAAGATGAAATTCAGAAAGGCTATGTGCTCAGTTGTCAGGCACGTCCAACCACGGCCAATGTCCGACTCAGTTTTGATGAATAAAAGCTGAATTTACAGCACCGCGAGCATAGCAGGAATTCAAGGATGACCTACATTAAAACCAGCTCACCCAAGCCGGGTGTGGTACTGATCGAGCTAAATCGTCCAGAAAAGCGCAATGCTTTAAACAATGCCACCTTGCAAAACATTGCAGCCTGTCTACAGGACTTGGAAACAGATGCTGCTGTGAAAGCCGTGGTCATCACCGGAAATACGCAATGCTTTGCTGCCGGTGCTGATTTAAATGAGCTGGCACAGTTAGATGTGGTCAGCATCCAGCAGGATCAGCGCCCACTGCTTTGGAAAAAAATTGATGAATTTTCCAAGCCTTTAATCATGGCCGTGAATGGTTATGCCTTTGGTGCAGGTTTCGAGCTGGCTTTACATGGCGACATGGTGCTGACTGGAGAAAATGCCCAGTTTGCCCTGCTTGAAATTGGTTTGGGCATGCTGCCGGGTGCCGGTGGCACCCAGCGCCTGGCCCGTCTGGTTGGTCAGCAATTGACGATGCGCTGGGCCATGACCGGCGAAATGATTTCGGCACAGACCGCATTGCAACATGGTATTAGCAGTCAAGTTTGTCCGGCAGGACTGACCGTGCAATACGCACTGGAACTGGCAGAAAAAATTGCCAAGCAAGCACCGCTGGCCATTCGCGCCATCAAGCAATCTTTAAAGTCGATTCATGAAGTGACTTTAAGTCAGGGACTGAAACTTGAACGTCAACATTTTGTCTGGCTGGCGGCGACCCAAGATCGCCAAGAAGGCATCAATGCATTTTTAGAAAAAAGAAAACCAGAATTTCGAGGTGTGTAATGGATTATCAAACAATTATTGTCGAAGAAAAAAATGCAGTGGGCTACCTGACCTTTAACCGTCCAAAACAGCTCAACAGCTTTAATGAAACCATGCATCAGGAAGTTTCCAAGGTCATCAAGGCCTGGGCTAAAGATAGCCAGATTCGTGCCGTGGTGATTTCAGCCGAAGGCCGCGGTTTCTGTGCCGGTCAGGATCTGAATGACCGTGTGGTCGATCCGAATGCCGATGCACCGGACTTAGGCCTATCGATTGAAAAATATTACAACCCTTTGATCAAGCTGATTACCGAAATGCCTAAACCGGTGATTTGTGCGGTGAATGGTGTGGCAGCAGGGGCAGGCGCCAATATTGCCCTGGCCTGTGACATTGTGGTGGCAGCAAAATCGGCTTCCTTTATTCAGGCCTTTTGCCGTCTTGGTTTGGTGCCAGATTCAGGCGGTACCTGGTTCCTACCGCGTCTGGTCGGCCGTGCTCAGGCGATGGGCCTAGCGATGCTCGGCGATAAAATTCCGGCTGAGCGTGCAGTACAACTGGGCATGATCTGGCAGGTGGTTGAAGATGAGCAACTGCAAGCAGAAGCGAAAAAATTGGCGGAGCATCTGGCTCAGCAACCGACCTATGGTCTGTCCCTGATCAAAAAAGCCATTCATGCCGCAGCAGAAAACAATTTGGATGAGCAGCTCATTCTGGAACGTGACCTGCAACGTCTGGCTGGACGTTCAAGCGATTATAAGGAAGGTGTACAAGCCTTTATGCAGAAGCGTACCCCTGAATATAAAGGATGCTAAATCATGCAACAGATCAATTTGGAACAAGTCAAAGTTGCTGTGGTCGGTGCTGGAACCATGGGGATTGGCATTGCACAACTGGCAGCCATGCACGGGCATCCGACCTATGTGTTTGATCTCGATCGCAGCAAAGTTCAGAGTGCCTTGACTGCTTTAGAGGCGCAGCTGAGCAAGCGCGTACAAAATGGCAAAATGACCCAGCAATTGCTGGAGAGTACCTTCGCCAATCTGATTGTGGCAGAGGACATTCAGCAGCTTGCCGATGCGGGCTTAATTATTGAAGCCATTGTTGAAAAGAAAGAAGTGAAGCAAAACCTGTTTCAACAGCTGGCTGCCATTTGCCCGGAACAGACGATTTTTGCGTCTAATACTTCTTCAATTTCCATTACTGCAATTGCCTCGGCGATTCTGCATCCGGAACGGGTGATTGGGCTGCATTTCTTTAATCCGGCCCCCGTGATGAAACTGGTCGAAATTATCCGCGGACTGAAAACTTCAGCAACGATTGCCGATGCAGTAGTTGATCTGATGAAGGACTGGAACAAGGTTCCGGTACGGGCCAAATCGACGCCCGGTTTTATCGTCAATCGTGTCGCGCGACCGTATTATGCCGAAGCCTTTCGTGCCTTGCAGGAAAATGCCACCACCCCGGAACAGCTCGATTACATCATGCGCGAATGTGGCCGTTTTGCCATGGGACCGTGTGAACTCACCGACCTGATTGGTCAGGATGTGAATTTCTCGGTCACACAAAGTGTCTATCAGGAATTTTTCTATGAGCCACGCTACCGCCCGTCCTTGATTCAAAAAGAACTGGTCGATGCCGGTTGTTATGGTCGCAAGTCCGGTCAGGGTTTTTATGATTACGCTCAGGCCAAGCCTACGCCTGTATATGAATTGCCAGTGTGTTATGCCAAGTCGCTGAATAAGCTCAAAGTCACAGTAAAAGGTGAATGGCTGCACTCAGCAGCACTGATTGAACGTTTAAAACAGGCCTCTCATGTAGAGCTGAGTTTTCAGGCAGCAGAACAGAATGAAATCCTGATTGGTGACCTTTCTCTGCGATTATCGCTTGGCGAATCAGTTGAACTTACCTATCCGCATGAGCCTGTGGTGTTGATGGACTGGCATTCAGATTGGACAAATGCTCAAGCGATTCCAGTGGTTGCATCACCGGCGTGTAGTGCTGAACAGCGCCAGGCAGTGGAGCTATTCCTCATAGGTATAGATATGATACCTATTTGGTCTAAGGATCATCCCGGTCTTTATGTTATACGTAGTATTGCCATGTTGGTGAATGAAGCCTGTGAAGCAGTATTGCATGATATTGCATCAGAACAAGATATTGATTCTGCTATGAAATATGGCGTTAATTATCCTTGTGGTCCATTTGAGTGGGCAGATAGAATTGGATATTACACAATTTTACAAATTTTAGAAAATATGTATCGTATTTATGGTGAAGATCGCTATAGAACTAGTATATATTTAGCAAAGAAAGCGGTGCAGGGACATGCACAGAAAACTCAGCAGCAGCCATTAAGCGTTGCTAGCTAAAAGGAAGAATCATGGAACAGGTTTATATTTTTGATGGAATTCGCACCCCGATCGGACGCTATGCCGGTGGACTGAGCAGCATTCGTGCTGATGATCTGGCAGCGCTACCGATTCAATATCTGAAAGATCAGCATCCGGCCTTGCCATGGGCAGAACTGGATGAAGTGATCCTAGGCTGTGCCAATCAGGCCGGTGAAGATAACCGCAACGTGGCGCGTATGGTTGCTTTACTCGCAGGGTTGCCTGAATCTGTTCCAGCGCTCACCGTGAACCGCTTATGTGCTTCAGGTCTGGATGCCATTGGACTGGGAGCACGTGCCATCAAATCGGGTGAAGCACAATTTGTTTTGGCGGGTGGCGTAGAATCCATGAGCCGAGCGCCTTTCGTGCAATCCAAACCTACGACTGCCTTTAGCCGTACCCCTGAAATTTATGACACCACCATTGGCTGGCGTTTTATCAACCCAAAATTTAAAGCACAGTTTGGCGTTGACAGCATGCCGGAAACGGCCGAAAACGTCGCTGAAAAGTATCAGATTAGCCGTGCAGACCAGGACCTGTTTGCCTATCACAGCCAGCAGAAAACCGCAGTAGCGCAGCAGAAAGGTATTTTTGCCGAAGAAATTCTGCCGGTAGAGGTCAAAGGTCCGAAGAAAACCACTCTGACCATTTCCCAAGACGAGCACCCGCGTGCAGAAACGACGCTGGATAATCTAGCAGCCTTGAAAACCCCATTTCGTAAAGAAGGCGGTTCAGTCACCGCTGGTAATGCTTCGGGTGTTAATGACGGGGCGGCTTGCGTATTACTCGGCAATCAGCAGTTTGCTGAGCAGTATGGTTTGCGCCCGAAAGCTAAAGTGATTGGAATGGCCAGTGCCGGTGTGGAAGCCAAATATATGGGCATTGGGCCGGTGCCAGCAGTACATAAAGTGCTGAAACAGACTGGACTCAGTCTGGAACAGATGGACGTGATTGAGCTGAATGAAGCTTTTGCTGCGCAGTCACTGGCCGTGATTCGTGAACTCGGCTTGCAAGACGATGATTCCAGAATTAACCCGAATGGCGGTGCCATCGCCTTGGGTCATCCGCTGGGTATGAGTGGCACCCGTCTGGTGATCACGGCCATGAAAGAACTAAAACGCCGTAAAGGCAAATATGCACTCTGCACCATGTGTGTCGGTGTGGGTCAAGGTGTGGCACTGGTTTTAGAAAATATGGATTAAACACATCATTCAATCAATGAATTAAACCGTGGTCAGGAAGACTGCGTCAGGAGTAAGAATATGAATAACAATGCAATGGAAAAAATTGAAAAAGTATCGGTTGATGAGTTACGCAGTGTTCAGCTACAGCGTATGAAAAAGACGTTGCAACATGCTTATCAGAACAGTCCGGTTTATAAAAAGAAATTCGATGATGCTGGCGTGCATCCAGACGATTTTAACTCACTGGAAGACCTGGCGAAATTCCCGTTTACCACCAAACAGGATTTACGCGATAACTATCCGTTTGGTATGTTCGCTGTTCCACAGGAACAGATTGTACGTGTACACGCATCTTCTGGTACCACCGGTCAGCCAACCGTGGTGGGTTATACCCAGAATGATATTAATGTCTGGTCGGATGTAGTGGCGCGTTCATTACGTGCAGCTGGCTTGAGCAGTAAAGATATTATTCAGGTGTCTTATGGTTATGGACTGTTTACGGGCGGTCTAGGTGCGCATTATGGCGTTGAGCGTTTGGGTGCAACCGTGATCCCAATGTCTGGCGGACAAACTGATAAACAGGCGCAACTGATTCATGACTTTAAACCGACGGCACTGATGGTCACGCCATCTTACTGCCTGAACATTATTGAAGCGCTTGAGAAGAAATTTGGCACAGCCAAAAACTGCTCGATTAAAACCGGTGTATTTGGTGCAGAGCCATGGACCAATGAAATGCGCAAGGAAATCGAAGAACGTCTGGGTATTGATGCCCTGGATATTTATGGTCTGTCTGAAGTGATGGGGCCGGGTGTCGCAATGGAATGTCTGGAATCCAAAGATGGCCCAACCATCTGGGAAGATCATTTCTATCCTGAAATTATCCATCCGGAAACCGGTGAAGTGCTGCCAGATGGCGAACTGGGTGAACTGGTATTTACCACCATTACCAAAGAAGGCATGCCGGTAATCCGTTACCGTACCCGCGATTTGACCCGTTTATTGCCAGGCACGGCACGCATCATGCGCCGTATGGACAAGATTGTCGGCCGCAGTGATGACATGATGATTATTCGTGGAGTGAATGTGTTCCCGTCGCAGATTGAAGAGCAGATTTTACAGATCCAGCAACTGATTCCGAACTACCAGATTCAGATTTGCAAACAGGGACATCTGGATACATTGCATATCCGTACAGAAATGCGTAAAGATAGCAGTGACATTATGGCGCACCAGCTGGCAACTCAGCTTAAGGGCCAGATTAAAACTATGGTCGGAATCACCGTAAGTGTCGAAGTGTTGCCTGAAGGGAGTCTGCCACGCTCTGAAGGCAAGGCACAGCGCGTGTTTGATATCCGCAAGTCTGCATGAAGTACTATTGGATGATAGCCAAATGGTCTATCATCCAGTTTCTATAAGGTAAAGTTAAACGCAATGAATCCGAAATTAAAACAAATAATTGATGACTTTATTCAAACTGAAGCACTCAGCGGAACCTCATTAATCATGACCATCTTCGGTGACTGTATTTTTCACCGCGGTGGCATCATCAGTCTGGCCAGCCTGATTCAGCTCATGGATGTCTTCGGATTTAATGAACGATCGGTACGGACTGCCGTATTCCGTCTGGTTCAAAATGGCTGGCTGATGTCTGAAAAAATTGGTCGCACCAGCTATTACCGCGTCACTGAAAGCAGCCGCCAGCGTTTTATTATGGCGGATCAAAAAATTTATAGTTTTAGCCATCAGGAATGGGATCAGAAATGGGATCTGGTGCTGCTCAGTTCGGTGGAACTAGAAAATAAACTGGTTCTGAAAAAAGAACTGGAATGGCTGGGCTTTGCCAATATCGCCACCAATGTCATGGCCTATCCGGGCTGTGATCACCAGAAACTGCAAAACCTGCTGCTGAACTTGAAAATGACTGACCAAGTCGTGGTGTTTAAGGCCGAAACTTTGCAGCTCTGGCAGGAATCCTATCCAACTGTAAAACGCATGGTTGCTACCAACTGGCCGGTGCAGGAACTGCATCAGCGCTATGAAAAATTCATTGCGGATTTCCGGGAATTCTTTCATCTGGTGGAACAGGAAGATGAACTGGATCCGGTTCAGGCTTTTCAGCTGCGAATTTTGCTGATTCATCAATTTCGCCGGATTTTACTAAAAGATCCAAATCTGCCTTTTGAATTATTGCCATCCAACTGGCTTTCCCTGAATGCCCGTAATCTGAGCAGTAATTTATATCAAACGGTGGTTGCGGCAGGGGATGAGTTCTTTATGGAGATCGCCCGAACTTCGGAAGGTTCGATGCCGCCGGTACATCCACAATTTTATAAACGTTTTGGCGGTTTGCGACTGGAAGCCGTTAGCTAATCTAATTCTGCATTTTTAAAGGAATAAAATAATGCCGTGTTATGCCATTGATGGGGTGATTCCTGTGGTCAGCCCTCGTGCTTATGTACATCCACAAGCCGTTCTGATCGGGGATGTGGTGATTGAAGAGGGCGTATATATCGGGCCTTTCGCTACTTTAAGAGCCGACTTCGGCGGGATTCACATCCAGAAAAATGCCAATGTTCAAGATTCCTGTACCATCCATGGCTTTCCCGGCAGTGTCACGTTGGTCGAAGAGTATGGCCATATCGGACACGGCGCGATTTTACATGGCTGTATCATTCGTAAAAATGTACTGGTCGGCATGAACAGCGTGATTCTTGATGAAGCCGAGATTGGTGAAAATACCATTGTTGGTGCTAATAGTACGGTTAAAGCCAAGGCCCAAATTCCGGAAAATTCATTGGTACTCGGTAGTCCAGCGCGGGTTATCCGTCCCCTGGACACCAAAGAAATTGCTTGGAAAAGCAAAGGGACACAAGAATATATTCAGCTGACAGAGCGCTGTCTTTCCTCAATGCAGGAGGTCAGTCCTTTAACAGAAGTCTCCGCAGACCGGCTGAGCTATAAAGCCTTCAAGGCAGAATATCAGATCAAGCAGAATAGCTTGAATGACTAAGTTAAGAACATGATTCTATTCATTGGATGAATTCTGCATTTTAAAAACCGGAAGTGACTGAAACCAAATTCCAACTGCATTCCCTGACTGGCTATTTAGACTAAAATAAAACTGGTCTGGAAAGCATATATGGAAAACAGGGAATTTAAAGATTATTTCTCCCAGCAATCACAGGATTATGCCCTGTTTCGTCCGCATTATCCGGATGCATTGGGAAAGCTATTGGCAGAGCTGTCACCAAGTACTAAATTGGCTGTAGATGTCGGCTGTGGTTCTGGACAGCTTTCAGAAGTTTTGGCGAATTACTTTGATCAGGTGCTTGCTATTGATGCGAGTAGTGAACAGATTGCCCAAGCCAAACCGCATCCAAAAATTCAGTATGGTCAGGCGCTCGCTGAAGAGATCCCGTGTGCTGACCATAGTATTGATCTGATTTCGGTGGCTCAAGCAGCGCATTGGCTCGATCTGGAAAAGTTTTATGCAGAAGTCCGCCGTATTGCCCGGCCTAATGCCATTCTGGCATTAATTAGCTATGGCGTGTTCAGTGTAGATGAGCCCCATCTGAATCATTATTTTAAGCATTTTTATGAGGTGACGCTTGCACCGTACTGGCCGCCT
Source organism: Acinetobacter sp. 129952 (assembly GCF_056642055.1). The sequence continues at coordinate 46,180 of NZ_JBWVSU010000009.1, forward strand.
GAACGTCGCCATGTAGATGAAGGATATAAAAATCTACCATTTCCATTTCAGGAAATTGCGATTCAGCCACCGGTATTGCAAGTTGAATGGAACTTTTATCAGTTAATTGGTTATATGAGTACCTGGTCAGCCGTGAAAGCTGCCACTAACGCACTTGGACGTAATCCATTGAATATACTGGCAGATGCCTTATTACCAGAATGGGAAGATCCAGAATTGCCTAGAGTGATTCGCTGGCCATTGTCGGTGCGTGCGGGGCGTATCACCGTTTAAAGAATATTCAAACTAAAGCCTGTTTATTGAACAATGAATTGAATATTTCAAGGCTCAGAATTATCGCCCTAGAATCATTTCCAGCACAAATTTAGATCCAATAAAACCCAGTGCCAGCAAGCCAAAACCGAGCAGGGTAAAGCGCACGGCTTTCTGGCCACGCCAGCCAAACTTCCAGTGTCCGATTAATAGGGAACCGTAAACCATCCAGGAAATAATACTGAACGCCGTTTTATGTGCCAGATGCTGAGCAAAGAAATTGTCGATGGTAAAAAAGCCAAAGCCCAATGCGAGAGTAAGTAAAACAAAACCGGTCATCAGCATATCAAACAGCAGGGATTCCATGTCCTGATAAGAGGGTAGCAAACTGACCCAGACCCGGCGTTTCTGCTTCTTTTTCAGCTCACGATCCTGAAAACGTAAAATTACGGCCTGAATGGTTGCCATGAGCAATACTGCATAAGCAGACAAAGACAAAATAATATGAATATCCAGACCCAAAGAGTTTTGTGCGATGATTTTTGCAGGCTGAGTAAACACAAAGCCGAGGATCAAACCTGTGGCAGCTACTGGAATTCCGATCAGGTTCAGGGCGATAATTGGACGATAAGTACTGTAAATAATGCTGAGTAATAGCATTAGACCGGAAGTAAAGGAAAACAGGGCAAAGACATCATAATTGATGCCCAGCGGGGTGTGCATATCACCATACAAGACCAGCGCATGCAAGCCCAGTCCAAGCAGGGCAGTTAGCGATACAAACCATTGATTAGGAGCACGTTTAGACATTAAATGAATGAACAGATACCAGAAGGAAGCGGTATAAGCGACTAATGCTAAGATCGTATAAACCAAGGGGAGGCTAACCATGTCAAACCTTTTTAAGGGTGATGAATATTCATTTATATAAATTCGCTGCGAACTACAGTATCCTATAGCATTCTATGCATAAATTTTCTATTTTAAGAAACAATTTTTTGCTCATGGCTATTTTAAGCGGATTTTGCAATGTTTGATACCTTAACAGAACGACTCACGCAGAGTTTAAGAAATGTTACTGGCTCAGGGCAGCTAACCGAAGACAATATTAAAGATACGTTACGTGAAGTGCGTATGGCGCTTCTTGAGGCCGATGTTGCGTTACCTGTAACTCGTGAATTCATCGCGAAAGTTAAGGAAGAAGCATTAGGCCAGGAAGTGATGACTCAGTTATCTCCTGGGCAGGCTTTTGTCAAAATCGTTCATGACGAATTGACCAAAATGATGGGCGAGGCCAATGAAAGCCTCGACCTCGCTGCAAAACCACCTGTGGTTGTCCTGCTGGCAGGCCTGCAGGGTGCAGGTAAAACAACAACTGCAGCGAAACTTGCACGCTTCTTACAAGAACGTCAAAAGAAAAAAGTCGCGATGGTCTCTGCCGATGTGTATCGTCCGGCTGCGATCAAACAGCTACAGACTGTCGCGGGTGAAGTCGGTGCGATTTTCCTGGAATCTAGCGCAGACGAAAAACCGATTACGATTGTGAATCGCGCGATTGAACAGGCAAAAATCCAGTTTGCCGATGTGCTGATTGTCGATACGGCAGGTCGTTTGCATATCGATGATGACATGATGGGTGAAATCAAAGAGCTGCATGCAGCGATTAACCCGACTGAAACCCTGTTCGTGGTCGATGCCATGACCGGTCAGGATGCGGCAAACACCGCCAAAGCATTTAATGATGCCTTGCCTTTAACAGGTGTGATCCTGACCAAAACTGATGGTGATGCGCGCGGTGGTGCGGCACTGTCAGTACGTGCGATTACCGGTAAACCAATCAAATTCTTGGGTATGGGTGAGAAACTCGATGCCCTGGAGCCATTCCATCCTGAGCGTGTCGCACAGCGTATTCTCGGTATGGGTGATGTACTTTCTTTGGTCGAAGAACTTGAACGCAAGGTCGACAAAGAAAAAGCCGAAAAAATGGCGAAAAAACTGCAAAAAGGCGGCAGCTTCAACTTTGAAGACATGTTGATGCAGTTTGAGCAGATGAACAAGATGGGCGGCATGATGGGCTTCCTGGACAAGCTTCCTGGCATGAGCAATGCCGGTCTGCAAGATGCGTTGGCGCAAGCCAATCCTGAAAAGCAGGTCAAGAAAATGGAAGCGATTATCCAGTCAATGACCTTGAAAGAGCGTCGTAATCCGGACTTGATGAACCCAAGCCGTAAAAAACGTATCGCAGCAGGTTGTGGTATGGAAGTGGCAGAAGTCAACAAGCTGATCAAGCAACATGCCCAAATGGCCAAGATGATGAAAAAATTTGCCAATCCATCGGGTATGGCGAAAATGATGAAATCACTTGGCGGCTTGCAGAAACAGTTTGGCGGCGGCGGTGGTATGGGTCCATTGTTCGGCGGCAACGACAAGAAATAAGTTTTATTTTAAAAAAAGGCGCAATATGCGCCTTTTTTTATTGCGAATAAATGGTCAAACTGGTTTAAACAAAACAACATTTACTTACCCAAAATAAAAATCCAATCAGGCAGACTCGGGAATATCAGCACAAAATAAAGAGAAATTTCAAATGAACCAAGTAATTGTCGTACATGGTTATACTGCAAGCCCGGAAGAAAACTGGTACCCATGGATTCAGGAAAAAGCCCAACAGGAAAATGTCAGTTTAAAAGTCCTCCGGCTGGATCCATCGCCTACACCGACACTGGACACCTGGGATCAGCAAATGCGTGAACAGATTGATGCAATTGACGAGGACAGTATCTTTATCGCACATAGCTTGGGAACTGTGGCCGCATTGCATTACTTATCCAGAGAATTAAAACAGCAGAAAATTCAGCAACTGGTACTGATCGCGGGATTTAATGGTCGATTGGGTCGCCTGGATGAAGTAAATCCTTTTATTGATGCCGCTGAAATCAATTTTGATTTACTCAAACAACAGGTTGCAGAGCGTGTGGTGATCTACTCCGAAGGAGATGACCGGGTTGCACCAGAATTTAGTCTGGAACAGGCGGACAGTCTGGATGCCATTGTGGTGAATGCCAAGCACCATGGGCATTTTATTGATTCTCAAGGTTGTACTGATCTGCCGGAACTCTGGAAAGTGATCAAGCCTTATCTGATTAAATCCGAAGTTTAAGCATGTTGTTGTATTCGCTAAATTTTAAAGTTTAACATGAGATGGTGTTCAAAAAGGCACTTGAATTCCATCTCCAGACTGGTTAAAACTAATTTTTTGTCGACGCAATTTGCGTTCAATGATAATAAGTAAATCACTATGAAAAATATAATAAAGAAAGTCTATATCGTGCCGGATTATCAGGCGACCTCCAATGATCACTGGTATCCGTGGCTGAGTCGTCAACTTAAAAATGCCGGTTTTGAGTCCAAGCGGATTATGCTGGCCAACCCCTTTCAGCCCAATTTAGAAGAATGGCAGCAGAACCTGAAATTGCACATTCCGCAGATGGATGAACATACCTTTTTAGTTGCACATGGCCTGAGTTGCGTCAGTGTTTTAAACTTTTTACAGCAACATTATATTCAGCAGCAACACAAGATCGGCGGCATCATTCTGGTCTCGGCCTTTGATACACCGCTGGTGGCCTGGTCAGAACTGAATAAAATACTGCAGGCTGTGCGACTCGATCTGAAAAACTTACCGTATAGCTATAAACGTGCGGTGATGCTGATCTCCAGTAATGATCCCTATGTGCCTGCACCGGTTTCCTTGCGTTTAGCCTATAGCTTAAATGCACAAATTTTTGAGATCAAAAAAGCCGGGCATTTTAACAAGTCCGATGGCTTTGCCGATTTTCCGCAATTGCTGGACATTATCAAACAGTGTCTGGCAAATGAGCTGCAAAATGCTGCAGGCCTTTAAGCAAGAGATCAGGTTCAATCCGGGGCTGATACTGAGCGAGATGTTGCGCAAACAGCGGCGCATCTCCACCAGTTAAAACCAACTGTGCAGGGAAATCACGCAATACTTTTTCGATGATACTCAGCAGACCAAGTAGGATGCCATGATGTACCGCATCGATGGTATTGCGTCCAGGATTGAGTTCAGAAAAAGCGGCATCCGGAATTTTAATGCCTTTGGTATTCTGAATTAGGGAGTCACGCTGCAAGTATAGATTTGGCAGAATAAATCCACCCAAATGTTGTTGTCCTTGCGCCAGATCAATGGTCAGCGCCGTACCGCAACTAATCACACAATAATTTTCATGCGCTTGCGTCGCCACTGCAAGTACCTGTAACCAGCGGTCAATGCCCAGTTGCGAAGGTTCATCATAGCCACAGATCAGACCGGCATATTCTGCCTGTACTTGAGCAAAAATCACTGGAATATGCAGACTTTCTAAAATGCTGAGAATGCGCTCATTATTGATTTTATCTTGGACAGAGGATAGACCTACCTGATGCAAGCCCAGCGCTTTGAAATGCTGGATCAGGCCAAGTAACAAATCAGCAGGGGACTGTAAATGTAATTCTGCTGCCTGTTCAATAATCTGATCATGCTCGGTAATCCAGTATTTAAGCCGGGTATTGCCGATATCTAACCATAATTTTTTCATTGCTGTATGCCTGTTCATCCACCGTGTTGAAGGCGGAGCTGTCCCTGATAAAAGGTCTGGATTCCCTGATCGGTCAAAATCTTGACTGCACCATCATCCTGAATCCCGAGAAAAGTACCGGAATATTGCCCTTGCACGTCAGTAAATTCAACCGTTTGTTGCATAAATGCAGCCGATCGATTGAAACGCGCCGCCAGGTTTTGACTGCCATAATTAAACCATTGCCCGGCTTGCTGAATCGCCAGATATAACTGGGCAATCAGCTCAACTCTTGAGGTATGTGATAATCCCAACTCGTTCAAGGAGCTAACCTGCTGATCTGGAAGGTCAGTGGGCAGAGGATCGATATTTAAACCTACACCGACCACCACCTGTGTAGATGAAATCGGCTCGACCAGAATGCCGCCCCATTTTCCGTGCAGGCTATACAGGTCATTCGGCCATTTCACCTGTAATTCCAGCCCTTGCAGACTCGGCATTTGCAGGATATTTAACGCAATTTCTAGCGCTAGACGACCATCGATGGGTTTTTGTGTATGCAGCAATGTGCTTAAATAGATGTTCCCTTCAGGTGAAATCCACTGACGTTGACGCTGTCCACGGCCTTGGGTCTGCACATGACTGCATACCAGAACCTGCTGTACCCCCTTCGTTGCCAATTCGCGCACATCATCATTGGTCGATGTAGTAATCGGTTTGATGAGTAATACTTCCGGGAGTTGGCCTGCATCGCTTAATCGTTGTTGCAGTTCACGAGTTTCTACATCCATTTGAATCTAAACGTGGTAAATATCGTTATGGAGTTAATCATATATTTATTGATTGGTGCAATTGCCGGATTCACCGCAGGCCTGTTTGGGGTCGGCGGTGGTTTGATTATTGTGCCGATCCTGTACATTGTTTTTACCCAGCTTCAGTACGATCCCAGCGTGATTATGCATATGGCGGTGGGTACTTCCTTGGCAACAATTATTGTGACTTCTATCAGTTCGGTGATGGCGCATCATCAACGAGGGGCAGTGCTATGGCCCGTGTTTCGTAATCTGGCGCCAGGTCTGATCATTGGTTCTTTCCTGGGGGCGGGGATTGCCGATTATTTATCTGGTCAGGGTTTGCAATTACTGATTGGCTTCTTTGCGGTCTGGGTGGCATTTAGAATGTTCAGGGGAGCGCATATTCAGATCGATCCGAATCAAAAATTGCCTTCAACCCCGGTACAAATTGCTGCAGGTGGTGGGATCGGTGTGGCATCGGCGATCTTTGGGATTGGCGGGGGAAGTCTGACAGTCCCATTTCTAAATCGCTGCGGAATCGTGATGCAAAAAGCAGTGGCGACCTCTGCGGCCTGTGGATTGCCGATCGCCGTCGCAGGTGCGCTGGGTTTTATCTGGTTTGGTAAACAGGCGCAGGTCACCGTGCCAAATACTATTGGCTATATTCATATTTATGCCTTTATCGGTATCAGCATGATGAGTTTTTTCACGGCCAAGCTGGGGGCAAAAGTGGCACATCTGCTTTCACCGGCCGTATTAAAAAAATGTTTTGCTGCACTACTGACTACCGTCGGCCTGTATTTTATTTATCAAGGTTTTATGGCTTGATTTAAACCTTTTAGGTTGAAGTGATTTACCGTATAAGGAGAATAGATGACTATTCTCCTTTTTTATGGCCTTGAGTTGGCTATATAGACATAAGATTGTCTGACAATGTCAAAGTATTTATGGATAAAAACCCGTTTAATAGCAACATAGTCCAAATAAAGGGCTAAACCAGTATCCATAAAAATAAAGACAGGAACGGTATGCCATTAGAACAAGCGCAGAGTTTGTCTGAGCAGATTGCCAAGCACATTAGCGAACAGATTATCCGCGGTGAACTGGTCGAAGGCGAACGTATACAGGAGCTCAGGATTGCCTCGGAGCTTGATGTCAGTCGGGGTTCGGTTCGTGAAGCCCTGCTTTTGCTGGAACGCACCCAGCTGATTGAAATTTTCCCGCGCCGCGGAGCGATTGTCTCGGAAATGTCCGCCTTGCAGGTGCGTGCCTTATTTGACATGACTTCATTATTGCTCGGGCAGATGGTGCATCGCATGGCGGAAACCTGGCGGGTGCATGAAGCTGAGCGCATTCAGCTATTATTAGAGCAATTGGAATCAGAAACCCGCCAAGGACACACTGAAAAGTTTTATGATCTGATCTTTCAGGGCATGGCCCAGCAGCATGAGATGGTGGGGAATCCTTATCTGATGCGCTACTATCAGGAACTGCTGCCTTCTTTGCGTCGGAGCTATTTTCTGACCCTGAATATTTCCAGACGCGAGTTAGAGGAATCTTTTGACTTATTTAAACTGGTCACTGAAGCAATTTTGATACGAAAAACCCATCAGGCCACTTTATTTATGGAAGATTTTTGTCGACACTTGCGCAACCTTGTGTTGGAATCTCTGACACGGATGAAACAAATTGAACTCGCGTGGGCCAGACGCTCACGACGTTAAATCAGGACATTATGCGTTTAAGCAGTTTAAAACTTTCAGGCTTTAAATCTTTTGCCGACAGTACCACTTTACATTTTAAAGATAATCGTACTGCGGTCGTGGGACCGAATGGTTGTGGTAAATCCAACGTCATTGATGCCATACGCTGGGTCATGGGCGAGTCCAGTGCACGCCAGTTGCGTGGTGGCAGCATGCAGGATGTCATCTTTACCGGAACTGCCAAGCGTAAACCGGTGGGCATGGCCAGTGTAGAACTGCGCTTTGACAATACCTATGGCAAGCTGGGCGGTGCTTATAATGCCTATAATGAACTGGCAGTACGCCGTCAGGTCAACCGCGATGGCAAGTCTGAATATTTTCTGAATGGCAGCAAATGCCGTCGTCGTGATATTACCGATATTTTCTTGGGTACCGGTCTTGGTCCACGTTCCTATGCGATTATCGAGCAGGGCATGATCAACCGTCTGGTCGATGCCAAGCCCGATGAAATGCGGGTCTATATTGAAGAAGCGGCTGGGGTATCGCGCTATCAGGCACGTCGCCGTGAAACCATGCTACATCTGGATCACACCACACAAAACCTGTCGCGTCTGGAAGATATCGCCTCCGAACTGAAATCTCAGCTAAAAAACCTGAAACGTCAGTCGGAAAGTGCGATTCAATATAAAGAACTGGAAGGGCAGATCCGTACCATCAAGATCGAAATTCTGTCTTTTCAATGTGAGCAGAGCCAGCGCTTACAGGAAGAATATACCCTTGAGATGAATACGCTCGGGGAAAACTTTAAGCTGGTGCGCTCTGAACTGACTACCGTTGAACATGATTTGGGCAGTACCAGTGAACTGTTTCAGCGTCTGATTCAGCAATCCACCCCTTTGCAAAGTGAATGGCAACAGGCCGAGAAAAAACTGGCTGAACTGGAAATGACCCTGCAACAAAAGCAGTCTTTGCTGGAGCAGAATTCTACAAGTCTGGTCAAACTGGAACAGCAAAAAGCCCAAACCAAAGAGCGTTTGCAGTTGATTGAACTGCAACTCGAAACCTTGCAGCAGCAATTTGAAGATCAGCAGGCACAATTGCAGCAGCAAGATGGCCAGAGTCAGGTGCAAAGCCAAAATCTGACTGAGCTCAAGTCACAGCATAGCACTGTGGCAGCGCAATTTACCCAGATCAAAACCCAGGTCGAACAGCAGCAACAGCGTAAATTACAGATGCTGGCTCAAAGCGAGCAACTGGTAAAGAATATTGAACGGATTGAACAGCAGAAACAGACGTTACAACAGCAAAGTGCACAGATTCAGCAACAGGCGCAGCAAGATGAGCTGGAGCAGTATCATGCAGACAAAGCCCAAGCTGAACAGCAAATTACTGGCTTTGAGACTCAACTCAAAGAACTGAAAACTCAATTCGAGCAGTTTCAGGCAGAGCAGGCGAACCATCAGCAGCGTTTGATGCAGCTCAAATCTGAAATTCAGGTGCTTCATTCAGAAAAGAAAAACCTGAGCCAATTACTGACTAAAACCAACCCAAATGCCAAGAGTGATGCGGTACAGCTGATGCATGTACTTAAGCTCAATGATGCAGGCAAGGTACATGCCAGCCTGATCGAAAAGTTTTTGGCAAAATGGCTATCTGCGCAGATTCTGACAGAGGGCGAGCACTTCCTTGAAGATCGGGCACGTCAGTTAAAAAAACAGGCTGTTCAGGATAAAATTCAGATTGCCAATACGATGTGTCTGGCCGACTGGATTGAATCTCCGCATTATTCACTGTGGCAGCAAGTTGCAGTCGTAGATACATTAGCGCAAGCATTACCGCTTCAAACTGAGCTATTACAAGGCCAGACATTACTGAGTCTGGATGGCTACCATGTTGGATCGGACTGGGTCATTGCACTGGACTATGATGAAGCCAGTCAGGCCGGACAAGGTGCATTGAGTCATCGGATCCGTCTGGATGAAATTGAGCAGCAGCTTGCGGAACTTGAACCTAAGTTTATGCAGCTGGAGCAGCAGTTACCTGAATTAGCCGATCAGGTTAAAGCTTTGCAAAACCAGATTCAGAGTATCAGCGAGCAGCACAAGCATACCCAAAAGCATCTGCAACAACTCGATATTCACATTGTCAAAGTACAAAGCAGTGCGCAGGCTTTTGCATTGCAAAAGCAGCAATTACAGCATCAGCTACAACAACTCGATGAGCAGCTTGAAGAAGATGCTATGCAGAAAGATGATCTGGAAATTGATCTGCATGCCTTGAATATCAAACTGGAACAGGTGCTACCAAATTATAAAACCCTGCAATTCCAGCTAGAAGAATTGAGTGCTCAGCTGGATGACTCACAGCAGCTCAGTCAGCAAGCGCAGCAGGAACTGGAATTGCTGCGCCGGCAAAATGTGCAAAGTCAGCAGCAGATTGAATTACTGGAAAAAGATCAGGTATTCCTGAAAGAACAGTCTCAACAAATTACTGCACAAATAGAGCAAGCCAAAAAATTTGTCGATCCGGTACAGCTGGAATTACCTGCTTTACAGAGCCAGTTCAATGAACAGGCGCAGATCACTGAAAAGCTGCAAAAGACTTGGGCCGACTGGCAGGTTGAATTAAATCAGGTGCAGAGCAAACAGCAGCAGTTGACCGAACAGCGTCACAGCTTCCAGCAGCAGGATGAAAAACTCCGCACTACACTGGAAGAAAAACGTCTGGCCTGGCAGGCAGCCAAATCTGATTTGCAGCATTATTCTGAACAACTGAAAGAATTGAATAGTAAAGTAATTTCCGGGCTGGATATTGATGTTAAAGCACATCAAGCCAAACTGGAAAAAGCTCAGGCTCAGTTCGATAAACTTGGTGCAGTCAATCTGGCGGCTTCTGAAGAATATGAAGAAGTGTTAAAACGTTATGAGGAACTGAGTCACCAGATGCAGGATCTGGAAAATACGGTTGAACAGCTACAGGCTGCGATGAAAAGTATTGACCAGGAAACCCGTAAACTGTTTATGCACACGTTTGATCAGGTCAATGCTGAACTACAAAACCTGTTCCCGAAAGTGTTTGAAGGCGGTGAGGCGAGTTTAAGCCTTGAAGATGGCTGGCAATCGGGGGTAAAACTGATGGCCCGACCACCGGGTAAACGAAACAGCTCATTGGCCTTACTCTCTGGTGGAGAAAAGGCCTTAACCGCATTAGCATTGGTATTCGCGATTTTTCGCTTAAATCCGGCACCATTTTGCGTACTGGATGAAGTCGATGCACCGCTGGATGATGCCAATGTGGGACGCTTTTGTAATTTAGTTAAAGAGCTTTCTGAACACGTGCAATTTATTTATATTACCCATAACAAACTTGCAATGATGATGGCGACTGATCTTTTAGGTGTAACCATGCCTGAACCGGGAACATCAAAATTAGTGACAGTTAATTTGGAACAGGCAAAAGAATACGGCCTAGCTGCGGAGGTATAATATGGAAATCACCACCATTATCGGGATTGTGATCGCAATTGTGATTATGCTGTTTGGTATAAGAATGCTGTTCAAAAAACCTGTAGAGGCTGTACCTTCACTGGATGCCAACCTGCATATCGACCCGGATAGCCAGACCCCGATCATTCCAAGGCATGTACGTTCTCAGTTGGCACAACAGGATGTCGAATCTGATCGTATCGAGCCAAGCTTGGGTATAGATGAACCGGCTCCTGAAAAGCCTTCCGCCTTTCGCAAGGCTGAATCAACTCCGGTTGAGCCAAAAGCAGTCGAAACTCCTGTAGCTGCCCCGTCAACAGAAGCTGAAGGAGTGGCAAAGTCGGTAGCAACAGCAGCGGATGTTCAACAGGTAGAAGCAGAACATAAGAATAGCCAGACTGAAACCAAGGAAGAAATGCCTGAATTCAGCCTGAACAGAAACATCGAAAAAGCAGAAATTTCTGAATTTAATGATGAAAGCAGTATTCTGGATGCACATCTGCATGAGCAAAAAATAGTGGATGAAGAAAGTGCTTTGTCCAATGCTGAAACTATTATTTCTTTGCATATCTATCCACAAGGCCGTGTACTTTCGGGTGATAAAACCTTGAAGGTTTTATTGAAATATGGCCTGCGTTATGGTGAATTGGCCTGTTTCCACCGTTATAGTGAAGATGGTTCAAAACTGCTGTTTTCGGTATTGCAAATGACCGATACCGGAATGGAAGGCTTTGATCTGGAAACCCTGTCGACTCAGGAAGTGAAAGGTCTGGCATTCTTCCTGGCTTTACCGCATAGCGATGTACAAAATGCGTTTGATACCATGGATAGTATTTCACGTTTGATTGCCCGTGAAGTCGATGGTCTGGTCTATGATCAGAACCAGCAGGAATTTACTCCACAATTACGTGAATTCTGGCGCCATCAGGCTATTGATTATCGTGCTGGACAAGGTACGGAAGTTTAAGGCTGCTTTGTTCAATCTCCAAGTTGAATCTGTAGACTGCAATTTTTATAATAGCCAAAAGCTGAATATTCTACAGGGCGGATTTTCCGCCCTTTTTTATGGTGAAATTATGACCCAAGATGCCACTGTCATTGCGCAAATGCGTCAACTGATTCAACTGCTTGCCAAGCATAACCATGCTTATTATGTGATGGATCAACCGAGCATTGAAGACAGTGAATATGATCAGCTCTTTCATCAGCTCAAAGCCTTAGAACAACAATATCCTGACCTGATCCAGTCCGATAGCCCGACAGATAAAGTGGGTGGGCAGGCGCTTTCAAAATTTGTGACCGTAACACACGCCGTGCCGATGCTGTCATTAGGCAATGTCTTTAATCAGGAAGATCTGCTGGCTTTTGCCCGCCGTATTGAAGAACGTTTGCCAAATCAAAAAATTGAATATGATGTGGAACTGAAATTTGATGGTCTGGCCATTTCACTCTGGTATGAGCATGGCGTATTGACGCGTGGGGTGACACGCGGCGATGGGGAAACCGGTGAAGACATCACCCAGAATGTCAGAACCATTCGCAACCTGCCGAAACTTTTATCTCCGGTGAATGGCATCATTCCCGATTTGTTGGAAGTCCGCGGCGAAGTGTTGATGCCGAAATCCGGTTTTGAAAAATTGAATGCTGCCAATGCCGCCAAAGGTGAAAAGACCTTTGCTAATCCGCGTAATGCTGCGGCAGGAAGTTTGCGTCAGCTGGACCCGAATATTGCTGCCTCGCGGCCATTGGCTTTTTATGCTTATGGGATTGCTCAGTGCGTGCCGCATCATGGACAAACCACTATGTCCGCCAGTCTGGAATGGTTACATCAGTTCGGTTTTGCGGTTGGCGAGCGTCACTTTATCTGTGACAATATTCAGGACGTGCAAAAGGTCTACGAACAGATCATTGATGAGCGTGCCAGTCTCAGTGTCGAAATCGATGGTATGGTGATCAAGGTCAATGACCTGAAACAGCAGCAACAGCTTGGTTTCCTGAGCCGTGAACCGCGTTGGGCCACCGCCTATAAATTTCCGGCAGTTGCAGCACTGACCACAGTAGAAAATATTAACTGGCAAGTGGGTCGTACTGGAACATTGACGCCGGTTGCGCGTTTAAATCCAGTTGCTGTCGGTGGAGTAACAGTTTCCAATGTGACGCTGCATAATATTGGCGAAATTCACCGTCTGGATGTACGTATTGGTGATACCGTCAGTGTTTATCGTAGTGGCGATGTAATTCCTAAGGTGGAAAAAGTCTGGCCGGAATTTCGCCCGGTTGATGCAGTTGAAGTGCATTTACCTGAACAATGTCCAGTCTGTGATTCACCCGTGGTCATGCCGGAAGGCGAAGCCTTGGCACGCTGTTCGGGCGGACTATATTGTGCCGCGCAGCGTATTGAAGCCATTCGTCACTTTGTCTCACGTAAAGCCATGGATATTGAAGGCTTGGGTGACCGTTGGGCAGAATCGTTGCTGCATCTGAATCTACTTAACGATGTCTCAGATATTTACCATCTGCATGAACATCGTGAGACTTTGCTCGGTATTGAAAAGATGGGCGCCAAATCGGTTCAGAATCTTTTGGATGCCATTGAAAACAGTAAAAAAACCACACTGGCTGCTTTTATCTATGCACTCGGTATTCGTGGGGTGGGTGAAACTACGGCGCGGATGCTGGCCAATACTTTCCAGACGCTGGATGCCTTGCGTCAGGCCGATCTGGAGGCTTTAAAGAAAACTCCGGATGTAGGTGATATCACTGCGGAATGGATTCTGGATTTCTTTCAGGCACCGCATAATCTGGAAGTTCTGGATCGTTTACTGGCTGCCGGTATTCACTGGGATGCACCGATCGCACCGACTCGTCAGCCGTTAAACGGCGAAAGCTGGGTGGTCACCGGGACTTTAAGCAGTATGGGACGAGATGATGCAACCCAGTTATTGCAAGCCTTAGGTGCACGAGTCAGTGGCAGTGTATCCAGCAAAACCAAATGTGTGGTTGCGGGTGAAAAAGCTGGCTCAAAACTGGATAAAGCAGAAAAACTTGGTATTCCAGTGATCAATGAACAACAGTTTATTGGCTTGATGCAAGACTATGGTCAGCTTGAAGCCTAAATCTCTGCACATTTCATGAAAGAATAAGAGTTAAAAAAGCCACCTTCAGGTGGCTTTTTGCATAAAAAGATTAAGGAATATATTTTTTCACAACACCATCATCGAGTAGCTGCTGGAAATGTTCAACCAGACTTTCTTTCACCGGACGATACTCAATGCCGAGCTCATTTTTACTTTTCTGGGCATTAAAGAAAATTGGATAACCCATATTTAGCTCTACAAATTTGCGGCTAAAACCTGCTACAGGCCCGAACAGTTTGAAAGCTGCCTTCGGCAATTGATTGCGTGGGAACGGAAATTTATTACCAAAATGCGCCCGCAGAATTTGGCCCATTTCCAGCAGGCTCAAGCTTTCACTGCAAATGATATAACGGCCATGCGCTTGCGGATTAAACGCAGCACGGATATGCGCTTCAGCGACATCCTGAACATCGACCACGCCATTCCACATCGGTGGAACGCCAAGCAGGGTCATGCCGTTGGCAAACTGTTGCAGGACTTCCACACTGCCGGATTGGGTATTTGGGGTTAAGGATTGACCAAAAACCAGTGCAGGATTGATACAGACCAGATCCCAGCGATCCTGTGCTTCAGCCATTTCCCAGGCTTTACGCTCTGCCATGACTTTGGAATAAGGATAAGGCTGATGCGTGGCCGAACTGGTGGTATTCCAGCATGATTCATCAAAACTGTTATTCTCAGTTTGTAGAATATCAATGGCATCGCCATAAGTGGATGCGATACTCGATGTGACGATTACGCGTTTCACTGATTCAGTCTGATTGACACTATTCAGTACATTTTCAGTGCCTAATACCGCAGGTTCGATAATATCTTTGACTGCATCTTTATAGTTGGTGACCACAAAAGGTGAGGCCATATGAAAGACAATTTCACAGCCTTGCATCGCCTGATCAAAAGAACCCGGGCTTAATAAATTGGCCTGAAATAACTTGAGAGTTCCCGGAGTGCTGTCGGCAATTTTTTCTAAATGGGCAAAGCTCTTACTTTTATTCAGGTCGCGCACCGTGGCATGTACGGTATAGCCTTGCGTGAGTAATTTCTGGATGACCCAGCTGGCAATATAACCCGATGCACCGGTAACCAGAACCGGCGCTGTTGTTTGTGGATGTGTCATATCGGAACCGTTGTTGTTTTAAATTTGTGTGAATGATAAGCGAAATTTAAGCATGAAGTACGCCAATGCAGTGATGTTTATACAAAAAGAATGAATCTGTCTGGTCAAAATTAAGATTTACAAATTTTAACGCATGTGTTTATTTGCCAGTTTTACGTTATTGCCAAGCGTAATGAAAATGCAAAGTGTTGTTTTATAAATGGGATTTCATTAAGAACGAAGTGTAAATGCAAGTACTTCTCATTTTAATTATATAAAAATCAAATATTTAACCATGGTTAAGCTTTGCAAATTTAATTGCTTTTCGCCATAATAGCAAAATATAGGTAGGGAGTTATTCAAATGCGCGGAAATCCAGAAGTCGTAGATTATTTAAATATGTTGATCGGTGGCGAACTGGCTGCTCGTGACCAATACTTGATTCACTCTCGTATGTATGAAGATTGGGGCTTAACCAAAATCTTTGAACGTATCGATCACGAAATGCAGGAAGAGTCCCAGCATGCGGATGCGATTATCCGTCGTGTCTTGTTCCTTGAAGGAACGCCAAACATGCAGCGCGATGACGTTGAGATTGGCGACGATGTGGTGAGCTGCCTGAAAGCCGATCTAAAACTTGAATATCATGTGCGGGAAAAACTGGCGCAGGGCATCAAGTTATGCGAAGAAAAAGGTGACTATATCAGCCGTGATATGTTACGCCAGCAAATGTCGGATACCGAAGAAGACCATACTTACTGGTTAGAAAAACAATTGCGTTTAATCGAACTGATTGGTTTGCAAAATTATATTCAGTCACAGATGTAAAACCGAATGAATAAAAAAACCCAGCACATGCTGGGTTTTTTATAGCATTGAAAATGCTTAGTTGTTGTTACTCATAATACCAATTTTTTTGACTTCCAGCCGTTGAGCCGCCGCCATAACCATCGCAATATGCTTGTATTCAGTGGCACGATCCGCCTTGATTTTAATCTGATCCTGATCCGTTTTTTGCGCTACTGTCTTGAATAAGTTTTCCAGAGCTTGGGTATTTTCTACCGGCTGTTCATTCCAGAAAATCTTACCTTGTGCATCCAGACGTAATTCCACCAGCTCAGGCGGTTTTTCATCGGTTACAGGAGGCGTTCCATTCGGTAGATCGATATTAATCGAGTTATTCGGCAAAGGAATTGTGATAATAAACATAATCAGCAAGACCAGCATGACATCAATCAGTGGTGTCATGTTGACATCTAGCATCACATCATCATCTTGATTTGAACCAACATTCATACCCATAAACTTAATCCCTCTTTGTGCTTAAGGTGTAGCGGGCGGAGTGGTGACAAAAGCAATTTTGCCAATACCCGCTTGCTGGGTGGTACTAATCACCTGATCAATTGCCTCATAAGGTGTTAACTGATCACCACGAATATGCACTTCAGGCTGCGGACGTTTCTGGGCTTCTGCCTGTAAACGGCTCAGTAAAACTGTTTTATCTGCGATATAGATTTCGTTCCAGAAAATATCGCCAGTTTTATTGACAGCCAGCTGAACATTTTCTGGCTTGGTTTCATACGGTACATTTCTTTCTTCTGGCAGATCGACAGGTACGGTATGAATGGCAACCGGTACAGTAATCAGGAAAATAATGAGCAGAACCAGCATAATATCAACCAAAGGTGTGGTATTAATGGTTCCAATTACCTCATCATCGCTGTCGTTTGAATTGACCATCATTCCCATGGCTGATGCCTCACTCTTACTTCACGTCACGATTGACAGGATTATTGGTCGTAATTTCGCCGCTGAGTAATACTGCGTGTAAATCAGAACCAAAGGTACGTACTTCTTCCATGACCGCTTTATTACGGCGAGTCAACCAGTTGTAGCCGAGTACCGCAGGAACTGCGACCGCAAGACCGATTGCAGTCATGATCAGTGCTTCACCAACCGGGCCGGCAACTTTATCAATGGATGCTTGCCCTGAAACACCAATGGCAGTCAATGCATGGTAAATCCCCCAAACGGTTCCGAAAAGTCCAACGAAAGGTGCGGTAGACCCGACTGTCGCAAGGAAGGCCAGGCCACCACTCAGATGGTTCTGAATTTTGTCGATCGCACGGGAAATTGAGATGGTGACCCAGGTATTGAAATCAATACGCTCAAGTAATGTGCCGCCATGATTTTGGGTTGACTTAATCCCTTTTTCTGCAATAAAACGGTAAACGCTGGCTTCATTAAGGTTTTGGGCTGCGTTATCCAGAGAAGACGATTCCCAGAACTGGTGTTCAGCTTCCTTGGCTTGCTTGCGAATCTTGCCTTGTTGCATGCATTTGCTGATCATGATGTACCAGGTACCAATCGACATAATCAATAGAATGAACAAGGTAACTTTCGAAACAATATCACCTTCTTTCCACATGGCTTCTAGGCCATAAGGATTATATCCAGCCTTTTCATCCTTAGCTTCAGCTGGTAATGGCGGTGGGGTCCGTGTAGCCGCTGTTGCAGGTGTTGTTACCGCTGTTTCAGTAACAGCACTGGTATTTGGTGTAGCGGACTGTTCTGCAAAAACTGCTTGTAGAGGTAATAAAGTGCTCATGGCAATTACACCAGCAGCAGTCATATTTTTTAAAGGTTTTAGTGATTTTTTCATCATGGATCTCCTGATTTTTTTCTTTATCTGTTGTATCTGTTAGTCAAGGACAAATTCATATGGAATGTCATACCAAGATTCTTGCGGTTCGCCATTTTTCATTGCCGGCTTGAAAGTACATAAGCTGAAGGCCTTGGATGCTGCACGATCCAGCGCACGACTACCGCTCGACTTTTTCACTTTGGCATCCTGGACCTTGCCGGTGGTATTTACATATACAGAGATCAAGACTTCACCTTGTTCTTCATTCATCAGTGCATCACGTGGATAGTCTGGGCGTTTACAACCTGCTTCACCTTGTGAAACACCACGAGTTACGCCAGCGGGTGGAGGAGCTGGGGCTGGAGCGGCTGCGACTACTGGAGCCGGTGCTGCTACCGGACTTGGTGAAGGACTCGCTGCAACGGGAGTAGGTACTGCAACAGTTGTCGGTTGGGTTGGTGTTGGAAGTGTTTTCTGTACAGGAACGACTTTTTCAACCGGTTTCACCTCAGGCACTTGTGCTACTTTTTCCACGATTTTTGGTGGTTCAGGTGGTGTTTCTTTTGGTGGCTCAGGTTCAGGCGGCTTAATATCTTGAATAATCATTAGCTCAACTGGCTGTTCCGTTGGTTTAATAATGTCTTTTGCCATACCAGCCATGAGTACCAGGCCAACCAGGATATGCAAAAAAACAACGACCCCAATACCAGTCAGTTTTTTGGCGGAGTTTTTTTCTAAGTCTTCAAACTTTGTGCCCATCATGACTCCTAGAATTTAAGACAAACAGGAAATAGTGCACTGATGAGAAAATTTTTTTAGTTACAGGCAGCATTATTTTTTGTTTGGCTAAAATTAAACGGGAAAAACCGCAAACACCGCTTGGCAGCAGTGTTTGCGAAGTAATTAATTAAAAGAATTTATAAGTACCACGTAGGAAGTAGGTACGGCCCATTGGATCACCGTGACGAGGGTCATAGCCATATTGAGCATTGTTGGTTGCATCAGAAGCAGGTGGTTCTGCATCAAACATGTTGCGAATACCTGCAGTTAGCTCTAAATTCTTGAATCCGCTATAGGTGCCTGCAAAGTTATAAAGCGTATAGGCACTTACATCACGTTCTTGAGAAAAGTCTTCATAACCACGGATATATTGTTGTTCTAGTCTCATTTTCCAGTCTTCATAAGACCAGTTGATATTGGCAACATGTCTCCAGCGGACGACTGCAGGATCATCATAGATGCCGACGAGCCCTTCCCATTCACCGTTTGGTTCTTCTTGCTCATCCATTTTGATGACATAGGTACCATCAATCCCAAAACCAAAACGGCCTGTTGCTGTCATTGGGCTTAAGTAGTTCAGGCTGAGGTCAATCCCTTCAGTTTTTAATCCACCCATATTTTGTAGAGTTGTATTTAAATATTGGATACGACCATCTGGAGCGTAAACGATCAGATTGCCATAGCGATCAAGGTCATTAAAAATGTCATTAGGAGTAACTGAGCTGACTAAACCTTCAATGTCAATATTGTAGTAATCAGCGGTGAATACCAGATTCTTGATTGGTTCATATACGAATCCGGCTGTAAAAGAGGTTGATTCTTCTGGCTGTAAGTCTGGGTTACCACCTTGTTTACGCTTGAACTGCATACCACATTGGTCTGCAAATTGGGTGCTGGTCGGTTGACCGTTAGCATCACAAAAACGTGGGTTATTGAAGTTAGTGCTAGTATTGGTTTCACTTTGTAAAGAGTTGATTTCCCACATACTTGGGGCACGGAATCCAGTACTATAAGAACTACGGAACATTAACTCTTTAACCGGTTCCCAACGTAGGGATACTTTTGGATTGAAAGTATCACCAAAGTCACTATAGTCATCATAACGTGCCGCAAGTTGAGCTTCTAGAGTCGGCAAGATCGGTACATGTAATTCAGTAAACACCGCAGTAATATCACGGTCACCTGAACTTGACGGTTTATTTGGATCAATACCAGAACCTGGAACCTGGCGAACAAGATCGGCATTCACCTTGGCTTCCCAGTCCTGAGTGGTGTAGCTACCACCCAAGGCAAATCCAACTTCACCTGCAGGTAGTTCATAGATTGGACGGCTGACGGTGAAATCTATAGTGGTAGAATCCAGACTTGCCATATTTGTTGGGCCTGCCACATCAAAAGTAGACCATTTCCCAGCATCTGCAGCGGCCTGAGGACCAAATGGGTTTAAGGTGCCATCATTAAGTGCGGCTTGAACCAAACTTTGATTCAGGTAACCACTGACGAAATTATCAGTTGCTTCACTTTTGGCATAAGTAACGCCACCATTTACATCCCAACCGTAGACTTCACCTTCAATCCCTGCAAAAAAGCGGTTTGATTCATTTTCTGATTGAGAAACACGGTTACCTGATTGTGAACGTAAATAAAGTGCTGCTCTTGGATCTACCAGACCAGCGATGTCTGGTGTAATGCCGTTGCCTGGATAATATTTGCTGGTATTTGGAATAGAAAGACTACCTCCCCATACATCAGGTGCTATCGAGGTTTTTACTTTACTTTCAGTATAAATATATTCAGCAACCGCATTTAATGAATCGGTTAATTTGAAGGTACCTTTACCTAGAGCTGAAAAAGTTTCTTCTTCTGGAGTAATACCAATGAGTGCTTGAGTGTTTAACAGGCAACGTGTACCAGATACAAACATATTTGGTGCATTATTACAGTTTTGATTGATATAAGGGTTAACTACACCTACACCTGAATCTAAAAGGTTGGCAGGGAAGCCGGCACTTGAACCGATCGCCATGTTCAACTCTGGAATTAAACCACCACGACGGCTGACTTTACGATCTTTGGCCATGATCATGTCAGAAGTACGATAATCTACTACACCGTAAACGTTGAAACCTTGTTCATCCAGATCACCATAACCACCGAAAATAGAGACATCATATTTGTCGCCATTCTTTTCTTCAGGTGCTTGCAGTCCACCAGAAATACCGAAACCTTGGTATTCCTTTTTGATAATAAAGTTAATTACGCCGGCAATTGCATCTGCACCATATACTGCAGAAGCACCATCACGCAGAATCTCGATTCGCTCAACCATCGCGAGCGGAATAATATTCAGGTTAACTTCAGAAGTACTAAATGGGCTGTTAGCCAAACGACGCCCATTTAATAAAACTAAGGTCTTATCAGTACCAATCCCACGCAGGTTGGCAGAAGAACCTGAAGTATTACTTTTACCAATATTTTGAGAAACAGCAAAACCAGCTTGGTTAGCACTTACTTTATTAATGGCTTCTTCAACCGTGGTGACCCCCTGATTCACCAGATCTTCGACTTTAAGCACAGTAATAGGAGATGCACTTTGTGCAGCTACTCCTTTAATAGATGAACCTGTCACTGTCACTTTTTGAACCTTGGTAGGTTGAGCGGCAGAGTTTTCTGGTTCATCGGCTGCATGTGCCAAAGACAAGCACATCATACTTAAGGTAAGCGTACTTAACTTGAGTATTGTCTTGCCAACTGTTGGAGCCCCCATAGATCCGACCAATTTGTTTTTTTTCATCGTAATTTTCACCCTTTTGTTATGTGAAGTAGTGCTGGGAAGACTTAAGCAAAGCGAATGCCAACTTATAAATTATTAACTTTAAAAAACATTAAGTGATTGAAAAAATTATATTTAATTTGGTTTTTTTAGAGATTTACTAAATTCTGATGAAGAAATATTAAGAGAGTAGGGTTTAAAATCTGAAGAAAGTCTCTATAGGAAACCATGAGAAAGTAAAAAATAAATATTTAATGAATAAGAAAGGAATCTAAAACTGAAAGAGAAATTGAATAAAGTTTAATCATGGTGCATAATTTTTACATAAAATATACAATATTTTTTTAAAATAAATTATTTATAATACAAGTACTTGTGTTTATTTATTGTTTACCTAAAGGTATACAATAGTGCAATAAGATGAAACAGGGTTGAGTTATTTTTGTGCGAAATGAACTTCAGTAAGAATTTTGAGGATAAAAATTTAATTAATGATTCATGGAAAATATTATGTTATTGATAATGTTTTAAATGATTAATAAAAATAAGCTTTTTTGAGTTAATAACAGGAAAAAAACGTTATTTTTTGAGGATGGCATGAAATTCGCTTTGTTCAGTTTATTCCATCTGTCCAGCTTTGACCCATCCATTGAAGCAAATATGGGATGATGTGTTAAAGACTTCCTATAGCAATTAAAACTTCAAGATCAAGAATAGGTACAAATTTGAAATCATCATTTTTCAGTATGACAATTTTGGCCTTGGCCATGACTACGGGGCAAACCTCCTGGGCAAAATCATCTGCACATCCGGATAAAGTTTTAAACTTGGCTTTCGAAGCGCCTGATGATGGTTTTGATATGGTCAAAACCTATAATTTTTATAGTGGTAGCGTGGCTGAGGCCATTTTTGAGCCTTTGTTGCGTTATGACTATCTGGCCCGGCCTGCAATTTTGGCCCCAAATACCGCCGAGTCTTTACCCGTGGTTGAACAGGATGGCAAAGTTTATACTTTTAAAATCAAGCCAGGAATTTATTTCAGTCCGGATCCGGCCTTTCAGGGCAAGAAGCGTGAACTGGTCGCCCGGGATTATATTTATTCCATGCAAAGGGTGATGGATCCAAAAAATCATTCACCTTCTTTTTCCTTTATTGAAGGCAAAATTCTTGGCGCAGATCAAGTCATTCAGCAGGCCAAAAAAACGGGTAAATTTAACTATGATGCTCCGATTGCCGGTTTAAAAGCTCTAGATAAATATACCTTACAAATTACCTTGACCCGTTCAGACCTGAATTTTCCTTACATTCTGGCCTATGTTGCTTTTAGTGGTACCGCACGGGAAGCGATCGAACATTATGGTCATCGGGCAGGTCAGCATCCGGTTGGAACAGGGGCGTATCAGTTACACAAATATGTGCCGCGTAGCCGTATTGAACTGACTGCCAACCCGAATTATCGCGGTTTTGTCTGGAACTTTAAGGGCGATGGTTCCGAATGGGATCAACGTATTGTCAAAGCCATGCAAGGCAAGCAGATGCCGCAAATTGGCAAGGTCAAAATCAGTATTATTGAAGAGGAACAGTCTCGCTGGCTGGCTTTAAAGTCTGGACAACTGGACTATGACAAACTCACTGCGAGCGGCGCCGAACAGGCACTGGAAAATAAGCAGCTGAAAAGCGAATACAAGAAAAAAGGCATCCTGCATTATCCGAATAAAGAACCGGAAATTACCTATACCATCATGAATATGCGTGATCCGTTAATTGGTGGAAATTCACTGGAAAAAATTGCCTTACGTCGTGCTCTCGCCTTGTCCTATAACCAGAAAGAAGCCATCCAGCAGTTGTACAAAGGTCATGCCGATAAAGCTGAAATGATTTTGCCAGAGGGCGTGGGTGGACATGACCCGACGTATAAAAGCAGTATTACTTATAACCCATTACTGGCCAATAAACTGCTCGATCGTTTTGGCTACAAGAAAGGAGTCGACGGTTACCGCACCTTGCCTGATGGCAAACCATTGGTTCTGAAAATGAACTCGACTAGCTCAAGCTCTTCCGTTATTTCTGCGGAGCTATGGAAAAAGAACCTGGATGCAATCGGGGTAAAAGTTGAATTTAAAGTCAGTAACTTTGCCGACAATTTAAAAGAAGCCACTCAATGCAAACATATGATGTGGGGTGGCGCCTGGATTGCAGATTATCCGGAAGGGGAAAACTTTGCCCAGTTGCTGTATGGCCCAAATGCCCAGCAAGGTAACCTGAGCTGCTATACCTCTAAAGCCTATGACGCGCTGTATCAAACTGCGATGAAACTGCCGCCTCAGCAACGCACTCCATATTATGAGCAGATGAACCGCCAGATGGAGGCCGATAATCCATGGATTCTGCACAATACCCGGGTACGTAACTGGCTGATTCACCCACAGGTACAGGGCTTTAAGGCACATCCGGTGACTAGAGCAGTTTGGCAATATCTGGATATTGAACCTGTTAAAAAATAACTTGAGAAGATTAAGAACCAGTATGAATGTGAATACAAACGCTTTAAAAAAGCTGGCCAGTGGTGTCTTAATGGCCAGTTTAATGATGGCCGGTGCTGCACCCACATGGGCTGCCAATCCCGCCAATCCAAATAAAGTCTTAAAAACGGTCTTTCCCGCGGCTGAAACCGGTTTCGACCCCGGTTATATCCATGACCGTTATTCGGCCAAGATTAACTCGGCGATTTTCGAAACCTTATATACCTATGATTATCTGGCTTCCCCAGCGAAACTGGTGCCATTGACTGCGGTAGATATGCCTCAGGTCAGTGCAGATGGTTTGACTTATACGATTAAAGTTAAAAAGGGCATTTACTTTGCGGATGATCCGGTCTTTGGCGGTAAAAAACGTGAACTGACTGCCTATGACTATGCTTATTCTCTAAAGCGTCTCTTAGATCCAAAGCTTAATTCACCAAATAGCTGGTTGCTGGATGGTCGGATCAAAGGGCTGGAAGCATGGACAGCCATGGCCAAAAAAAATGGCAAAGTCTATGAAAATCCATTTGAAGGCATTCAGACTCCAGACCGCTATACGCTGGTACTCAAGCTGAATAATCCAGATCAGAACTTTCCGATGTTGCTGGCACACGGCCCGGCTGCTGCAGTCGCCCGCGAAGTCATTGAAAAGTACAAAGACAAAGCTGGCTGGGTGATGAGTAAACCGGTCGGTACAGGACCTTATGTGCTTAGCCGCTGGACACCGGGATCACGCATTATCTTAAAGCCGAATCCGGCTTACCGTGGTTTTGTATGGAATTATAAAGCCAATAGTGCAGAAGACCAGGCGATTGTCAGTGCGATGCAGGGCAAAAAAATGCCTCAAATCGGCACTATTGATGTGCGTATTATTGAAGAAGCGCAATCACGGATGCTGGCATTTAAGAAAAATGAACTGGACCTGCTCGAAATTGAGGGCGATATCGTCGTGCAGGCCCTTGATGGCGATAAATTAAAGCCTGAGCTGGCCCAGCAGGGGGTGAAGCTGTCACGTATTTTAGAGCCCTCCATTAGTTACCATTACTGGAATATGCAAAACCCGGTCGTGGGTGGTTTCGCACCAGAAAAAATTGCCTTACGTCGTGCCATGGCGATGGCATTTTCTGTGGAAAACATGATCAATGTATTACTTAAGGGAGATGGAGCAAAACTGCACATGCCTATTCCCCCAGGAGTAGCAGGCTATTCACCGTCCTATAAAAGCAGTATTCCCTATTCAGTCAAAGCAGCCAACATGTTGCTCGACCGCTATAACTACAAGATCAGTGCAGATGGCTGGCGAAAGACGCCTGAAGGTAAACCTCTGGTGATTGAACTGATTACTGGGAATACCAGTCGGGGCCAGCAGCAGGGTGAATTCTGGAAAAAGACCCTGGACAGTATCCATATTCAGCTGACCAGTAAGGCCATGCCATTCGCTGAAGGCATCAAGCTGGAAAAGCAATGTAAAACCATGTTTAAGAGTTCTGCATGGATTGCCGATTATCCGGATGCTGACAACTTTATGCAGTTGTTCTATGGCAAGAATATCAATGTCACCAACAATGCCTGTTTCAAGCATCCTGAATTCGACCGTCTATACGAACAAACCCAGAGCATGCCGCCTGGACCGGAGCGTGATCTGCTCTACCGCAAAATGACCCGAATTCTGGAAGTCAACATGCCGACCCTGATGCTCTATAGCACCTACCGTAACGCTTTGACTCAACCCCAAATTATTGGACATAAGTCCCATCCGATTCTGTCTTCAGAATGGATGTATATCGATATTAATACGAAAAAGTAAGAAAAAATCTGGAGATGAATATGAAATCAAAATCTTTAAAATTAAGTACCTTATGTTTAATGATGATGGGGGGATATCAAGGTGTAGCGGCAGATACCCAAGTACAGCTGCTGCCATTATTCAAGGCTGCAGAAATTCCGTCTTTATGTGATGCCAGTCTGGCCTCCATGCAAAAAGATATCCAGATATTTGAAAATAAGAAAATTAAAAATAAAGCCAAGGCAGGGCCTTATCTGGCTGAATGGGATGAGTTGCATGCCAAAGCCCGGGATTTCGGTGCAGCAGTAGGGCTGTACAGTAATGTCGATCCAGATCCTGCATTGCGTCAGGCAGCCGATGACTGTGAACTTAAAATCAGCAAATACCAAACCACCCTGTATCAGAATCCTAAACTGTATGGACAGTTCAAAAAACTGAAAGCCAGTGATCCGATTGATCAGAAATTTTTAGAAGATATTCTGGAGCAGTTTGAGAACACCGGGGTGCAACTCAGTGCAGAAAAACAGAAACGACTGAAAGAAATTATTGAAGAAAGTACCAAACTGGGACAGGACTTTTCCAAAAATGTGCGGGATAACCCTGAAAAAGTTGAATTTACTCCAGCTGAAATGAAAGGCCTGCCAGAAAGTTACATCGCAAATTTAAAGAAAAATGAAAAGGGCAATTATCTGCTCGGCTTTGATTATCCGGAATACCAGCCTTTTATGGAGCTGGCAGAAAGTGATGAAGCACGCAAACGTTACCAGACCGCTTACACGCGTCGCGGGACCGAACAAAACTTGCAATTCATGAAAAAAGCCATTGATCTGCGTTATGAAATGGCACAACTTTTTGATAAGGAAAGCTATGCTCATTCTGCGCTTGAATTCCGTATGGCCAAAACTCCTGAAGCAGTGAACGGTTTTCTGGATGAGGTTTATGCCAAAGTTGCACCTCTAGAAAAGCAGGATGTAGAACAATTACGCCAGTTCAAGGCTGAAACTTTAAAAGTTCCGTTAGAGAAAGCAGAAATTACACGCTGGAATCAGGGTTATTGGAGTGAAAAACTGCGTCAGGCCAAATACAAGGTAGACCAGGAAAAATTGCGGGATTATTTCCCGACAGAAGCATCGCAAAAATGGTTATTCGCTATTTCTTCGGAACTCTATGGCATTGAGTTCAAGCCGGTGAAAGTCAAGGCCTGGCATGATGAAGTGGAATATTATGCGGTACATGACAAAGCAACGGGCGAATTCTTGGGCGGATTATATGTCGATAAATACCCGCGTGAAGGTAAATATGGGCATGCAGCTGTCTGGGGAGCTTATGGCGGCAGTACCCTGAATCAGCGTCATCCGGTATCGGTACTGGTGACCAATTTTAACCGTAAGGGCTTGAACAGCAACGAACTGGAAACCTTTGTGCATGAAATGGGGCATGCCTTGCACGGGATTCTATCGAAAACCCGTTATACGGAGCAGTCTGGTACCTCGGTAGAGCGTGACTTTGTAGAAGCACCATCACAGATGTATGAAGAGTGGGCACGCCGTCTGGAAACCTTGTCAAAAGTAGCGGATTACTGTGAGCCGGTATGTCCTCGCGTGGATGCTGCCATGACCGAGCGCTTAAAGAATGTGAAGAATTATGGTCGAGGCCTGCATTACGCCCGTCAGGCTTTATATGCCCAATATGATATGGCCCTGCATGGTAAAGATGCAAAAAATATTGAGCCTTTAAAACTCTGGCAGGATATGGAAGGTAAAACTGCCTTGGGTTATGTCAACGGTCAGCAGTTCCCGGGACAGTTCGGACATCTGATGGGCGGCTATCAGGCAGGTTACTACAGCTATATGTGGTCTGAGGTCATTGCCCTGGATATGCTTTCCTCCTTTGGCGATCAGCTGATGGACAAGAAAGTCGGTGCGCATTATCGAAATACGGTTCTGGCTCAAGGTGGACAAAAGCATGGCGAGCAAATGGTGAAAGACTTCTTGGGTCGTGATCCGGACAGCAAAGCTTTCTTTAATGAAATATCTGGAAAAAATTAAGGAAGGCAAGCGATGCTGGCATATATTATTCGACGGCTTTGGCAAATGATCCCGACCATGCTCGGGGTGATTTTGCTGATATTCCTGCTGTTTAACTGGGTAGGTGGAGACCCTGCCTATATTCTGGCCGGTAAAATGGCCAATGCGGAACAGATTGAGAACATCCGTCAGCAACTGGGTGTGGATCAACCGTATTACGTACAACTCTGGATCTTTATCAAGCAGATTTTAACCTTTGATTATGGAGTGAGCTGGAGCACCGGGGAGTCGGTGGCACAGATTATTACCACCCGTTTGGGGCCCTCACTGACCATTTTGATTCCACTGACCATTCTGCAAACTATTATTTCTATCATTTTGGCTTTGGGGGTGGCTTCGGTTCGTGGTTCTTTGACTGATCGCATGATCATGATGCTGTGTACGATCGGTATGTCGATCAGTATTCTGGTATACATCATCGTGTTCCAGTATTTCCTGGCTTATGAATTGAGCTGGTTTCCGGTACAGGGCTGGAGTGATAATTTCGCCGATAATCTTTTCAAATATGCCTTGTTACCTGTGCTGATTATGTTGGTGGTAAGTATTGCACCAACACTACGCCTGTATCGTAGTTTCGTACTGGATGAAGTTAATCAGGACTATGTACGTACTGCGCGTGCCAAAGGCCTGGGTGAAAACCGTATCATGGGCGTGCATGTCTTGCGCAATGCCTCGATTCCGATTATTACCGATGTCATGGCAGGACTTCCGGCACTGCTGATTGGTGCTTTCCTGATCGAACGTTTTTTTGGTATTCCTGGAATTGGCCGTGAAGTCATTATTGCGGTAGAACGTTCCGATTTTCCTGTGATTAAAGCCATTACGGTCTATGTCGCTGCTGCGACCATGATATTCAACCTGATTGCCGATCTGATCTATAAATGGGTCGATCCGCGTGTACAGTTGAAGTAGGTGAATTATGCTGAGTGCGATATTTAAAAAAGAACAAGCGGCTGAAGCAGCACCTGAATCGGCTTCAACAGGATTATGGCAACTGGCCATGCGCCGTTTGAAACGTGACCGGATTGCCATGTTTTCCCTGTATGTGGTGCTGTTTTATCTGCTGCTGCTGGTACTGTCAATGAGCGGCCTAATTGCCAAAGACTGGAATAAAGAAGTGGCGGTCAGCTATGCACCGCCGAGTTTTATCAGTGCAGCGCCAGTTCCGGTTGGATCTGATGCAGAACAGGGTACAGAATCTGTTGCTGTACCGGTCAATCCAGTTGATCCTTTAAAAGATGTCATTGCTGAATTGAATGCTGAAATTGCTGCTGAGCAGGGTGCTGGTGCGGGCATCGATTATTATGGCGTGGTCGATCCGCTGGCAGAAGACATGAAGGCCATTAATCAGGAGCTCGGCGGCCAGCTGATGGATGAAAGTGGGGAACTCAAGCAAAGTCTAGTCTTCGGTGCAGATAAATGGGGGCAGGATGTTTTACAGAAAACCATTAAGGGGGCTGAAACCTCGATTCTGGTTGGATTGATTGCAGCCTTTGTCGCTGTACTGATTGGGACTGCACTGGGTGCAATAGCAGGGTATTTTGGTGGTTGGGTCGATGATGTCCTCAACTGGTTTTATAATATCTTTACCTCGATTCCCTATCTGTTGCTGGTTTTGGCGATTGCCGCAGTGTTACAGCAGAAAGGTATTTTATCAATCATCCTGATTTTAGGTCTGACTGGCTGGACCGGGGTCTTCCGTTTGGTTCGTGCCGAATACATGAAACATACAGCACGTGAATATGTGCTGGCTGCCAAGGCGATTGGCGTGAGTAATATGCGTCGTATGTTTGTCCATATTTTTCCCAATGTCAGCCATATTGCCCTGGTGCAGATGTCTATTCTGGTGGTGGCATTTATCAAGTCTGAAGTCATTTTGAGCTTCCTTGGTTTCGGTGTGCCTATCGGGGTAGTGTCATGGGGCAGTATGCTAAATGAAGCGCAAAGCGAGTTGATTTTGGGTAAATGGTGGCAACTGGCGGCAGCCTCAATCGCCATGGCGGTATTGGTGACTGCATTCTCGATGTTTACCGATGCACTCCGTGATGCATTAGATCCAAAACTGAAATAGGAGCGCAACGATGTCTGAAATCAATCCAAGCACAGCACCTGCGCTACTTCGCGTAGAAAATCTGCGAGTCAGTTTTAAAGGTGAAAATAAAGAATATATTGAAACCGTAAAAGGAGTTTCTTTCGAGATTCCGGCCAATACCACGGTTGCACTGGTAGGCGAATCGGGAAGTGGCAAGTCGGTCACTTCCCTGGCCACTATGGGCCTGCTTCCGGCAGAAAGCGCACGTATTTCAGAAGATAGCCAGATTATCTTTGAAGGGAAAAACCTGCTCAAGCTTAAAACCCGTGAAATGCGCCAGATGTGTGGCAAAGACATTGCCATGATTTTTCAGGAGCCGATGTCTTCGCTAAATCCGGTATTTACAGTAGGCATGCAGATTGCAGAAATCCTGCAACTACATTTGGGCATGAATAAAAAACAGGCGCGGCAACGTACCCTGGAGCTGCTCAAAGAAGTGGGGATCCCTGCGCCAGAAACTAAAATTGATGCCTATCCGGGGCAGCTTTCCGGTGGACAGCAGCAACGCGTCATGATTGCCATGGCCATTGCCTGTGAGCCTAAACTATTGATTGCAGATGAACCGACCACCGCTCTGGATGTGACTATTCAAAAGCAGATTCTGGACTTGCTGGAATCGCTGCGTCAGCGTCGCCAGATGTCGATGCTGTTTATTACCCATGATTTAGCATTGGTTGGTGAAATTGCCGATCAGGTTATTGTGATGCGCCATGGGGAAATCCGTGAACAAGGTCCGGTTCGGGAGGTGCTGGACCGGCCTCAGGACATGTATACCAAAGCCTTGTTGCACTGCCGCCCGCAACTCTCGCAACGTCCGCTACGTTTGCCGATGATTAGTGATTTTATGAAACAGGATGGCTCAACCTGGCTGGAAGATATCCGCCTGAATACTCAGCTTCCGAAACGTTCACGTGGACTAAAAGGCGGAGAGGAAATTATTCTGGATGTACGGGATCTGAAAAAATCTTTTTATAGTCGTAAAGGACTGTTTGGCAAAGATGAGTTTCAAGCAGTAAAAGGAGTTTCTTTTCAGCTGGCTAAAGGCAAGACCTTGGGGTTGGTCGGGGAGTCCGGTTCGGGTAAAACCACTATTGGCTTGTTGCTGATGCGTCTGCAAAAGGCTACGGGCGGTAAGGCACTGTTTCAGGGTCGGGACATTCTGGACATGTCGGAACAGGAATTTACCCAGTATCAACGTAAAATCCAGATCATTTTCCAGAATCCCTATGCTTCTCTGAATCCGCGCTTTACCGTAGGGCAAATCCTGATGGAACCGATGCAGATTCACAAGATTGGTCAGGATGATGCCGAACGCAAACAAATGGCTCTGGATTTGCTGGAACGGGTCAGCTTGCCTGCTCAGGCTTTTTATCGCTACCCGCATGAGTTTTCCGGTGGTCAGCGTCAGCGGATTGCAATCGCACGTTGCCTGACCTTAAAGCCTGAGATTTTGATCTGCGATGAATCGGTCTCGGCACTGGATGTCTCAGTACAGGCGCAGGTGCTGAATTTACTGCAAGATTTGCAGGATGAATTCGGACTCAGCTATATCTTTATTTCACATGATTTGTCGGTAGTGAAATATATTTCAGATCAGATCATGGTGCTGAATCATGGTGAATTGGTGGAAATCGCCAATTCAGATGAATTGTATCAATCTCCACAGCATGAATATACCAAGCGTTTACTCGGTGCCATTCCGCAAGGGATTCCACAAAGTGCCTGATGCATAAGGCATAAAAAAAGTCAGGCAATGTGCCTGACTTTTTTTATTTATCTTAATTAAAACTTTTTAAAGCCTTTGTTGATACCGTATGGACGACGCGGCGCATTTTCATCACGCTCTTCACGACGACCAAAGCCTTGATCCGGACGGTTTTCACGACGCACAAACTGAGTGCCATTCTGGTTTTCAGCTCTGTCACGACGACCATAAGCATTGTCATCACGACGCTCACGGCCAGTATTATTTTGTGGTTGCTCATCACTGTCACGACGTTGCTGACGCAAGAAACCGCCACGGCGTGCAGCCATCGGCTTGTCCTGCATACGTTCATTACGGCGTTTCGCCATACCAAACA
Source organism: Acinetobacter sp. 129952 (assembly GCF_056642055.1). The sequence continues at coordinate 77,989 of NZ_JBWVSU010000009.1, forward strand.
AACCAGTACCTTGACGTGGTTTCAATTCCACAGCTTTGGTCAGGTTGTCGATATCGTTTTTATCCAGTTCAATCCAGCGACCGGTACGCAGTTCGCGTGGCAAAATCACAGTACCATAACGGGTACGCAGTAGACGGCTGACTTTCAGGCCTTGTGATTCAAAGATACGACGTACTTCACGGTTACGACCTTCTTTTACTACCACCTGGAACCAACGGTTGATCCCGTCACCACCGAGTTCAGAGAAAGATTCGAATTTTGCCGGACCATCGTCTAGCACCACGCCTTTGAGCATGTTGTTACGAATTTGTGGTGTAACTTCACCCATGACACGAACTGCATATTCACGTTCGATTTCATTCGATGGGTGCATCAAGCGATTCGCAAGTTCACCATCATTTGTGAATAAAAGCAGACCGGTCGAGTTAATATCCAGACGACCCACCATTACCCAGCGATCGCCCGGAATAGCAGGCAGCTGTTCAAATACAGTCGGACGGTTTTCAGGATCGCTACGTGAGCAGATCTCGCCTTCAGGCTTGTAGTAAATAATGACACGACGACGGATTTCGTCTTCAATCTGGAAGGCAACTTTACGACCATCGATGCGAAGCTCATCACCTGGTTCGATTCGTTCACCCACTTGGGCAATTTGCCCGTTGACACTTACACGACCCGCGGCAATGACTTCTTCCATATAACGGCGAGAACCCAAACCAACGCGTGCAAGCACCTTTTGCAACTTTTCACTCATGACAGCATAACCTTAGAAATAATTATCAACAGTTCACCTATTTATGACTTCGGTGCATTCGCATCGAGGGCCATAAAAGCTTCCTTGGCATCCTGCAGGGGAGGCAATTGGCCCAAACTATTCAGGCCAAACGCATTTAAAAATTGTGGCGTTGTCATTAACAACGCAGGTCTTCCAGGGAGTTCACGAAATCCAGACTCTTTAATCCAGTTCCAGTCAAACAGCGTACGCAAGTTTTGACTGTTATTCGTGACACCACGAATCTGTTCAATATCCGCTCGAGTCACTGGCTGGTGATAAGCAATCACAGCAAGTGTCTCCAGTAATGAAGGCGACAAGCGAGCCGGTCGCTCAGGCCAGGTCTGTGCAATAATATTACGATATTTTGCACGCACTTGAAAACGATAACCTTGTGCTGTTTCAATCAGTTCAATTGAACGGCCATGCATCAGCATGGAAAGTTGTTGTAAATACTGACGTAATTCCTGCTTGCTATAGCGATCCTGAAAAGCTTCTTTCAGACGAGCCAATGAAACCGCAGAGTCGCTGGCAAAAATAATGGCTTCAAGCTGCATCAGGACTTCATGCAGATTATCTTCTGCAGATAACAGCGTATTTTGATCGAGTGTCATTGACTGGCTCCTTGAATTGCGAGCGGGGCTTCAATACCTGTAGCAATAATCTGAATTTTTTGTTGTCGGGTCAGTTCCAGCACCGCCATAAAGGTTACCACCATACCCATACGGCCTTGGCTCGGTTTTAACAAGTCCTTAAAGCTGAGTATTGCACCAGTTTCAATACAACTTTCAATATAGGCAATACGTTCTTCCAGCAGTACCGGTTCCTGTTGCACCTGATGAATCACGGGTTCAGGACGATTAAATATACAAAGCAAGGCATCACGCAATAAATCGCTTGAATAGCCTTCATTCGGCTGCTGGATTTCGCCCAAACTGACGTTGGTGGTGAAAGTGTCACGTTCCAGAATCGGCATCTGGCCCAGACGTTCTGCTGCCTGTTTAATTCTTAAATAATTTTCTAAACGGTCAATCAGTTCTTGTTTTGGATCCTGTTCAATCGCAGTCAGGCTTTTCGGTTTCGGCAAAAGCAAACGTGATTTCAGATCTGCCAGTAAGGCCGCCATCACCATATAGTCGGCCGTCAGCTCGATGTTCAGGGATTTCATCGCGTCCATATAAGACAAATACTGCGCTGCAATCGGCGCGATATCGACCTGTAACAGATCAAAACCGTTTTTTTGAATCAGGTAAATTAAAAAGTCGAGTGGGCCTTCAAAATGTTCTAATAAGATTTCAAATGCCGCTGGAGGAATGTACAGATCCTCTGGAATTGTATCCTGCCATTCATCCAGAACCCGAATGTGCGGAGCAGATTCCATAGTGTTATGGATAATTTGAGTCATTACAATTATAGGCCACGCGAATTTTCAAAGGCATGCAAAGGCTTGATTTTCGGTATCTGATCGAAAGAAAAGCACAGGATTAAGCGTTGTCATTGTACTGGAAAAGTAACTTTAAATAAATTAAATAAGCCGTCAAAGCCATAAAAACTTAAAAAAATAATGGAATTTATCTGCGATTTTAAAATAGCACAAAGGAAAATGGCAGAATCGGGCGGGAAATGCAGCGGTGATTTTCATGCTAAATTGGCTCTTATAATTAAGCTTATCTGGTAGATGATGCCAGTTGATTCACTTCAAAACTCGATCAATACAGTGATTCTCCTCAAAAGAGTAAATAAGCTAGCTGGCAGATATCGAATGATTTTTAAACGGATTTTCCATTAAAAAACATAAAATTAATAAGTATTAATAAAATATTTCCCCGTAATTTTTGGTCAAAAATACCGCTATACTCTCGAAAAATAGTCAAGAATCACAAAAATCAATAAAACGGTGAAGAAAGCATGCCACTTATTCTGGTTGTTATTGGGATGATCGCATTCGGGGGATTTTGGGCTTATCCCAAATATCAGATTATGCAGCTTGAAGATGAAGCACGCACAGGACTGAAATCAGGCGGATTTTCAGCTTTTGCGGAACAGGCCCGACCTGTCATGCAGGCCATGAAAATGGATTTTAGTGTGCTGGACCAATATCCCAATATTCGTTTTTACATGCGGCATATGGCTTATGAGGGCGACCAGCTGGATGAGCGAATTAAACTGGATATGCAAGCCATGTCTTGTGAGTCGATCAATTCCTTTAAAGTCATGGAACCCAAAGCACGTACGGCGATGCTGAATGTACTGGAAGATGATCAGATCATTTTTCATGTGTATCTGAAAAATAAACTGGGTGAAGAGCTCATGCATCATGAACAGAAGCTATCGCAATGTCCAAATTTCATTGCGGTTCGTCATTATGAACGTAGTTCAGATTCCTAAACTGTCTTTGCCAGCCACTGCATATCTGCCGAATTGAAAAGAATAGAACTGTAACATCTCACCATATGCTGTTTTAGATTTTCATGGTGAGGAATGGCTGTATTCCTTGGTCGCAAATTCAATGATACGTTGGCAAGACTCTGCCAGGCATACATTTTGGTTTGAATAGATCTGCAACAACTGTCTCACTAGAGCCAACGTCAGGAAAAATTGGTACTCAGTATGATCAATATTTATAGTGAGATGGGGAGAGGGATGTGCTTCGACCAGCGCTGCCTTGGATTGCAGTGTCCAAGGCAGTTCTGCATAGATCAAATCCTGTGCAGAAAATTCATGCTGATTCAGGAGCAAGTAAAATAAATCCATTCATTTTGACTCCCCGAATGTTTGTAGGAATTTCTCAAGCGTCATTTATTCAAAAGCGCTGACATCTCCCATACCACGACGAATCACTTCTGGATGATCACCAGATAAATCTACAATAGAGGTCGTGCTCAACGTGCCTAAACCACTATCTACAAAAACATCAATGCGTTTGCCCAGCTGCATTTCAATATCATAAGGATCATCAAGTGGGTCAGTCTGACCCGGTAAAATCAGGGTAGAGGTTAACAACGGTTCACCGAGTTCTTTCAGTAACATTTGACACACCGGATTATTCGGAATGCGCAGACCAATGGTTTTCTTCTTGGGATGCATCAATCGACGTGGGACTTCGCTGGTCGCAGGTAAAATAAAGGTCGTGATGGCTGGTGTATTATTTTTTAGCAAACGGTACATGGCATTGTCCACCTTGGCATAAGTGGCAATATCGGACAAATCACAGCACAGAATCGCATATTGGTGTTTTGGACCCAGACCACGAATTTGCGCAATCCGCTCCATGGCACTCTTGTTCCCAATCTGGCAACCAATCGCATAGGCCGCATCAGTAGGATAGACCACCACATCACCCGCACGGATACGTTCCACTGCCTGACTGATTAAGCGGGGTTGCGGATTGTCTGGGTGTACGCGTAAATGCAGCATAGAGACTACTCCAAGCTTGGGCTGATGGCTTATTATGTGGCGCTCAGGCAAGATCTGGCAATCATAAAAAAGGTAGATTTGTGTAATTTAATCAAGCATTTCACGTATAAATTCATCAGATTGTAAACTTTTGCCACCTCTGATGCAGATACAGATACATTGGATAAAGCGCGCTGCATCACGTGGAAGTTTGGCTGTACCATTAAAATAAGCCTGAACTTGGGCATAAACATTATCTTTAAAGCTGGCGCCATCACCGCCATCGCCAGTCAAGTTATCCAAAGAAACCCGGAATTTACGGCCAAAAGCCTGGGCAAACATCCACTCAATTGCCTGTGGCTTGATTTCGACCTGTTCAAATAAAGCCTGCTGTTCGCGAGTACGGCCATCCGGGGCATACCAGTAACCCAGATCAGGCAGCAGGCGGCGTTTGTCTCCGGCAATGCTCCAGTGGCTGATTTCATGCAAAGCGCTATTAAAGAAACCATGCGCAAACTGGATGCGAGCAGGACTGTTTGTACTTGCAGGGAAATATTCTGGTTCAAATTCGCCACGCACTAAAGTGACATTTAAATGGGAAAACCAGTGATTAAAGTGTAAGATGAGCCAGTCCACCTGCTGCGCTTCTGACGATAAATTCGCCCATGGCGAGAGTTGCACTTGTTGTGTTGAACTGTCAGAATCAAGGCTTGGAATTGTGCTAACGAGTGATGAAACATTCACTTCTGTTTGCGGCTGCAACAGATGCATGACTTGAGTTACCCAAATGGTCTGTCGAAATAAGTACAAAATTGTATCTTAATCTTTGACAGAGTACTGATGAATTTGTAGAATTGCCGCCTTAATTATGTCAGCAAATACCTTTCCGGCACAGATTGAGCCGTTTAAATGGGCTGAACAGGGCTTTAAATGGTCAGGTCAACTGCCTTTATCCCGCTTTGTTCGTATCGCTCGTGAAGCTGTTGGATCAATTGATGATCAATTGATTAACATAGACTGTAAGCTATCAATGGATGCCTATCATCGTATTGCATGGCTAGATGGTCACGTTGAAACAAAAGTTCCTATGGAATGCCAGCGTTGTCTGGAAACCGTAGAAATTGAACTGGTTTCTTCGTTCCATTTGGCACTTGTGGATGATGAGTCACTGATAGAGCGCTTGGATGAGGATGCTGATTTCATCGTCCTAGGTGAAAGTGAAGCAACGACCAAAGGTGATTATGATGCACCTGCGACCGCTGATTTGCTCGCGCTAATAGAAGATGAACTGTTATTGTTGATGCCGTTGTCGCCTAAACATGAGTTTTGTGAACATAAGCATCAACCTGCCGTAGAAGAAGTGGCTGAAGAAAAACGGGACAACCCGTTTGAAGTTTTGGCTGCTTTGAAGGGTAAACTTAACTAATTTTTGTGTTATACTCTTGTGTATAAGACAATCGAATTTGTTCTGATCCATTTTTTCGATCTTTGTAAGGAGCCATCATGGCCGTTCAGCAAAACCGTAAAAGTCGCTCTCGCCGTGACATGCGCCGTTCACATGACGCTTTAACCGAGAATGCATTAACTGTAGACCAAGCTACTGGCGAGACTCACCGTCGTCACCACGTATCTAAAGATGGTATCTACCGTGGTCGTCAATTATTCGCTAAAGCATCTGCTGAATAATTGGTGATGTATTAAGCGTCAAGCTTAGTAGAAAAAATGGGAGCATTTAGCTCCCTTTTTTTTGTCTTTGATTTTTAATGGTATTGGTTTTTTGTTGTATTTGGCAATTACCGCCGACAAAATTACATGCTAAATTGCGCTCCACAATGATTTAGGTGGTCTTATTGGTCAGTCTTCTTGTTAGGATTGAAGAAGCGCACCTCTTGAATGAAAGGATTTTATTATGTCTGCTACACCACTCGAACAAGCAGCACCCGCAACAAAAACTGCATTTGTGTTTCCGGGTCAGGGTTCACAAAAAGCTGGTATGCTGGCTGAGCTTGCAGAACAGTTTGCGAGTATTCGCGAGACATTTGCAGAAGCATCTGAAGCCGTCGGTTTTGATCTGTGGCAGATTGTGCAAACTGGCGAAGGTCTGGATCAAACCGAATTTACCCAGCCGGTATTGCTGACTGCAAGTATTGCCTTATGGCGCGTGTGGTTGGAATCTGGCGGTGTAGCACCGAAATATCTTGCAGGCCATTCACTGGGTGAATACAGCGCACTGGTTGCATCAGGTGCTTTAAGCCTGGGTGATGCTGCGAAGCTAGTGAACTTGCGTGGCAAACTCATGCAGACTGCAGTACCTCAGGGTGTAGGCGCGATGGCTGCCATTTTGGGTCTGGACGATGCCAAAGTGATTGAGCTGTGTGCACAAGCAACTGCAGCAGGCGAAGGTTCTGTCGAAGCAGCGAACTATAATGCGCAAGGGCAGGTTGTCGTTGCAGGCAATAAAGATCGCGTTGAAGCGGTGATGGCATTGGCCAAAGAAAATGCTGGTAAAGCGATTGCACTGCCAGTATCGGTTCCGTCACATTGTTCATTGATGAAACCTGCCGCTGAACAGTTTGCTCCGGCATTGGAACAAACCGCCATTGAGCTACCACGCATTCCTGTATTACAAAATGTGGGTGCGCAAGCGGCAACCAATGTAAATGAATTGCGTCAGGCGTTGACCGCGCAACTTTATGAGTCGGTACAATGGACTAAAACCTTACAATTCCTTCAAGATGAAGGGATTGAGTACATTGTAGAATGTGGTCCGGGTAATGTATTGACCAACTTGGCGAAACGCTTGCCGAATATTCAAAAAGCACTTCCACTGGACAGTCAATCTCGTCTGGAAGATGCATTAAACATCGTATTGGCGGCAGAAGGGAAAAGTGCATGACACAGGAACGTAAAGTTGCTCTGGTAACAGGTGCAAGTCGTGGTATTGGTGCTGCGATCGCACAACAGTTGATTCAAGACGGTTATTTTGTCGTAGGTACTGCAACGTCTGAAGCAGGTGCGGAAAAATTATCTGCACAGTTTGCTGAAAATGGCGCTGGAAAAGTACTAGATGTACGTGATGGTGCTGCGATTGATGCGCTGGTAACGGACATTGAACAGAACTATGGTCCAGTCCTTGCGTTGGTCAATAATGCTGGTATTACCAAAGACAATTTGCTGCTGCGTATGTCTGAAGATGACTGGGATGATATTTTAAATATTCACCTGAAAGCAGTTTACCGTTTGTCTAAGCGCGTACTCAAAGGCATGACCAAGGCGCGTTTCGGTCGCATCATCAACATCAGTTCTGTGGTGGCACACTTTGCCAACCCGGGTCAGGCCAACTATTCTGCTGCCAAAGCAGGTATTGAAGCATTTAGCCGTAGCCTTGCCAAAGAAATGGGTAGCCGTCAGATTACCGTAAACTCGGTAGCACCAGGTTTTATTGCGACTGAAATGACTGAGCAGCTAAGCGAAGAAATTCGTAAAAAGATGACTGAGCAGGTGGCATTAAACCGTTTAGGTGATCCGCAGGATATCGCAAATGCCGTAAGTTTCTTGGCTTCGGATAAAGCCAGTTACATTACTGGTACAGTTATGCATGTAAATGGGGGCTTATACATGAGCTAAGCTCAAGTATAAACTTTCCAAATTTTTTAGATTCAATTAAACTAACGGCATTAAAAACGCCACAAGCAATGAGGAGAATTCCTGTGAGCGATATCGAACAACGTGTTAAGCAAGCAGTTGCAGAACAACTTGGTATCAAAATCGAAGAGATTAAAAACGAAGCGTCTTTCATGGATGACTTAGGTGCAGATTCTCTAGATCTAGTTGAACTTGTTATGTCTTTCGAAAATGATTTCGACATCACGATTCCTGATGAAGATTCTAACGAAATCACAACTGTTCAATCTGCAATTGACTACGTTTCTAAGAAACTAGGTTAATCGCCGATTTCAGCTTTGCTGAACAAAAAAACCACCCTCGAGGTGGTTTTTTTGTGTCTGCCTTTCACATGAATGGAGGTTTTACAATCCATTACCTTTCTGTCACCAATGACTAACTATCTCTATAGAGTTTTCATTATAAAAATAAGAGTGATGTGACATTAACAACAAGAATGGAGTCCGCTATGGGTCTTTTTGATTTTGTAAAAGGTATCGGTAAGAAGAATACAGCTGCTGCGGAACCACAGGCTGCACCTACAACGACAACGCCAGCTGCAGCACAACCTACAGAGCCTTCTGCTCAGGAAGTGGCAAATAAATTACTCGGCCATGTGAAAAGTCTGGGCCTTCCGATCACTGGTTTATCCATCAGTTATAACTCCGCTTCGGATCTGGCGACGGTTAGAGGTCAGGTACAAAGCCAGGCCGATCGTGAAAAGATTGTTTTGGCCGTGGGTAATATTGATCATGTCGCAAAAGTGGATGATCAGCTTACGGTAAGCAGTCCTGAGCCGGAAAGTAAGTTCTACACGGTGAAATCAGGTGACAGTCTGTCAAAAATCTCAAAAGAATTTTATGGTGATGCCAATCAGTATAATAAGATTTTTGAAGCTAATCGTCCCTTGCTCAAAGATGCAGATGATATTTTCCCGGGACAGGTACTCCGCATTCCTGCTTAAGGTTTAATAAGTTCAATCAATGTTCGATCTCAAAGCCCCGTTTGGGGCTTTGTTGTTTCTGCCCGTAGCTTTAAAAAGCCATCATTACTAAATACCCAAGTCCAGATATAAACTTTCTTTAACTTCTTCCATCACCACATAACTGTGCGAGGAGGCAGAGGCGGGCAGTTTTTTCAGTAAATCTCCCAACAGGCGGCGATAAGCACTCATTTCTTTTAAACGCGCTTTGACCAGATAATCAAAATCACCGGAAATTAAATGGCATTCCAGGACTTCTGGAATCTCAGTCAGATTACGAGCCACCTGATCAAAGACATCTCCTGATTTGGCGGAGAGTTTGATTTCCAGAAAAACCAGCAGGTTGCGCTCCAGCATTTCCGGATTTAAACGGGCGTAATAGCCCATGATAATGCCTTCGCGCTCTAGCCGTTTTACCCGTTCTGAACAGGGCGTGGTCGATAGATTGACGCGTGCTGCAAGTTCGCTAATGGCAATCCGGCCATCGCGTTGCAGGATATCCAGAATCATGCGGTCAATGCGGTCTAATTTGCGCATCAATATTTCCCTCTTTTTTTTAATTCTGCCCGAAAAAATATTTATTCCACTGAATATACAGTCTGAATATAGTGAATTTAACTATTAAAGCAAAAATATACTAGTGAAATAAACTGAAAAGATGTTTGAGGGTTAAGGTAATGCGCGTATTAGTTTTGGGTAGTGGTGTGATTGGTGTGGCAAGCGCTTACTATCTGGCGCAGCAGGGAGCAACTGTGACTGTGCTGGATCGTCAGGCAGGTCCGGCGCAAGAAACCAGCTTCGGTAATGCCGGGCAGATTTCTCCAGGATACTCGACCCCTTGGGCTGCACCAGGTATTCCGTTTAAGGCAGTCAAATGGATGTTTCAGCATCATGCACCGTTGGCGATTAATGTCGATGGCAGCTTGTGGCAATTGCAGTGGATGGCACAAATGCTGAAAAACTGTAATGCGCAGCATTATGCAGTCAATAAAGAACGGATGGTGCGTGTGGCTGAATACAGCCGTGACTGTTTACGTAATTTGCGCCGGGATATTGGCATCTCTTATGAAAACCGCGCGAAAGGTACTTTGCAGATTTTCCGTAAAGATGCGCAGCTGGATGCAGTTCAGCGCGATATCGAAGTTCTGAAGGAAACTGGAGTTGAGTTTGAACTGCTGGATCGCGATGGACTGGCGCGTGTAGAACCGGCATTGGCACAGGCAAAAGACAAACTGGTGGGTGGTCTTCATTTACCCAATGATGAAACAGGTGACTGCTATCTGTTTACCAATGCCCTGGCAGAACATGCCAAAGAGATGGGTGTAGAGTTTAAGTTTAATCAAAACGTTGAAAAGCTGATTGTAGAAGGTGACCAGATCAAAGGTGTTCTGGTGAATGGTCAGGTGCTCACGGCAGATAAATATGTGCTGGCCTTTGGTAGTTATTCACGTGATTTCCTTAAACCGCTTGAACTGAATTTGCCGGTATATCCAGTAAAAGGTTATTCATTAACCATTCCTATTCTAGATCCAGCCTTCGCTCCGCAATCTACCGTGCTGGATGAAACCTATAAAATTGCAATCACCCGTTTCGACCAGCGCATCCGCGTAGGGGGAATGGCTGAACTGAGCGGTTTTAACTTGGGTCTGAATGAAGACCGTCGTGGCACGTTGGAAATGGTGACCCGTGATTTATTCCCGGGGGGTGACATGAATCAGGCCAGCTTCTGGACAGGCCTGCGTCCAATGACCCCGGACAGTACGCCAATTATTGGGAAAACCCGTTTTAAAAACCTGTTCCTGAATACTGGACATGGCACGCTGGGTTGGACCATGGCCTGCGGTTCAGGGAAATTAATCAGCGATCTGGTCTTGGCCCGTGATCCTGAAATTAGTACCGAAGGATTGTCATTGGCGCGCTATCACCAGGCGGCTTAAGACTATCTGAGGCGGAATATTCAAGGAGGAATGTATGCCACGTCCCATTACTGCAATTATCCATCAACAGGCGCTTGCGCATAATTTAAGTGTGGCGCGCCAATGTATGCCCAATAGTCAGGTATTTGCCGTGGTCAAGGCCAATGCCTATGGGCACGGGATTGAACGTGTCTATGCTGGACTTGAAGGTGCAGACGGTTTTGCCTTTCTGGATATTGAAGAGGGCGCGCGGCTACGTGCGCTGGGATGCAAGAAGCCGCTAATGTTGCTCGAAGGTATTTTCGCTTTTGAGGATTTATTTGCATGTGCGAAGCATGAAATGAGCTTTGCCATTCATTCCCGACATCAAGTGCAATGGCTGAAACAGTTTGCCGAAATAGCGCCGGATGCACAGTTTGATGTGTATTTGAAAATGAACAGCGGCATGAACCGTCTGGGTTTCGAGCCGCAGCAATATGCAGAGATCTGGCAGGAGCTGCAACAGCTGAACACTGTCCGTTCCATTACCCATATGACCCATTTCTCCGATGCGGATGGCCAGCGTTTTGGCGTGGACGGGATTCAGTATCAAAACCTGATTTTTAGCCAGACCATTCAGGGGCTTGAAGGTAAAATCTCGCTCAGTAATAGCGCAGCCATTCTGCGGCATCATCAAACCCTTCATTCAGACATTGTACGTAGCGGCATCATGCTGTATGGCAGTTCACCAGATTATCCAACACACACGATTCAAGACTGGAATCTGCAACCGAGCATGAGCTTGCGCAGTGAAATTATTGCCATTCAAACGATCCAGACAGGTCAGAGTGTTGGCTATGGTTCCAAATTTATTGCCACGCAGGAAATGCGGGTCGGGATTGTGGCCTGTGGTTATGCCGATGGTTATCAACGACTATCGGAGACCGGTACACCCGTGCTGGTAGATTCAATCAAAACGCACACATTGGGTCGAATCAGTATGGATATGCTGGCCGTAGATCTGACTGCGCTGCCGCACGCAGATATAGGTAGTGAAGTGGTACTTTGGGGCCAATCTTCCCAAGGTGTGGTTTTGCCGATTGATGAAGTTGCGGCCAGTTCTGGCACCATCGGCTACGAGCTGATGTGCGCGGTGACCGCTCGGGTTCATTTTCAGATTGACGCTTAAATTTTTACTTTAAATTTTATTTAAATATCCCAAACAAGGAATATCAGCATGACACAGGCAAATACAGCCATTCAGCGACTCAACAGCAATCAAATCATGAGTGCGGTGACGATTCATCAGCAAACCGTGTATCTATCGGGTCAGGTGCCGAATAGCACGGATCTTGATGTACGCGGACAAACACTGGAAGTCTTTGCAAAAATTGAGGAATTGCTCGCATTGGCAAATACCGATAAAAGCCGGCTGATTTCTGCACAATTATTTGTCAAGCATCTGGATGATTTTCAAACCGTGAATCAGCTTTGGGTAGAATGGTTACAAGGTCATGGCACGCCGGCACGTGCTACGATTCAGGCAGATTTGGTCAATCCGGACTGGCTGATTGAAATTGCAGTCATTGCAGCTCAAGCTTAATTGAATTTTTGATATTGAAATCTCCCATGCAATGATTTAAGTCGTTTTAGTGCAGTAAATCTCACTGAACAGCGCAGTAAAAAGTATGAAAATGTCATAATAAGCGTTCGAGGAATGAACGTTGTAAATTCAGCTTGATGCTGTTGTAAAGATTAAAAAGGATGTAAAAATGAAAACCACCCCGGGCACAGAAGACGTAAAATCGTCGCCGCATGAGTTGCAACGAAAACTCTCTAACCGACATTTGCAGTTAATCGCCATTGGTGGCTGTATCGGTACCGGCCTGTTTATGGGATCGGGAAAAACCATCTCCCTGGCAGGCCCTTCAATTTTGATCATTTATATGATCATTGGTGGCATGTTCTTCTTCCTGATGCGTGCGTTGGGTGAAATGCTGCTATCCAATCTGCATTACAAATCTTTTATTGATATGGCCCATGACCTGATCGGGCCGGGTGCTGGCTATTATATTGGCTGGTCGTACTGGCTGGGTTGGGTGCTGGTAGGGATTGCCGATCTCGCGGCGATTATTAACTATTTGAGTTTCTGGCTGCCCGAAGGCATGGCCTTTACCCCGATGGGGCAGGCGATGATTAGTATTGGCTGTGTGCTGTTTATTCTCGCGATTAACCTAGTCACGGTAAAACTGTTTGGTGAGATTGAATTCTGGTTTGCGCTAATCAAGATTTTAGCCATTCTCGGTTTGATCTTTGTCGGTGGCTATATGGTGTTTAGCGGTTTTCAGGCACCGAGTGGCGCTGTCGCCAGCTTTAGTAATGTCTGGGCACATGGTGGCTTATTTCCCAAAGGCTTTACCGGTTTTCTAGCAGGCTTCCAGATTGCCATGTTTGCCTTTGTCGGGGTGGAACTGCTCGGCACAATGGCGGCAGAAACCAAGGATCCGGAAAAGAACTTACCCAAAGCGGTCAACGCTATTCCTACGCGGATCATTCTGTTCTATGTATTGTCATTGCTGATGATCATGTCGGTCACACCGTGGCATCTGATTCCTGCGGATCAAAGTCCTTTTGTGAGTTTGTTCCTGTATGCCGGTATTCCAACTTCAGCCATTATCATGAACCTGGTGGTGTTGTCGTCAGTGATGTCCTCTATGAACAGTGGCGTATTCTCGACCAGCCGTATGTTGTTTGGTCTGGCACGTGACGGACAAGCACCTCAAGCTTTGGCGCGGTTATCTAGCAGAGCTGTACCAGCCACAGGGTTATTTTTCTCCTGTGCTTTTATTATGTTGGGGGCAGCATTTCAGTATTTTGTGCCAAACACCATGGAAGCCTTTACTCTGGCGAGTTCGCTGTGTGTGATCCTGTTTATTAGTATCTGGAGCATCATTATGGTGTGCTACATCCGTTACCGTAAGCAGCAACCGCAAAAGCATGCAGCTTCGACCTTTAAGATGCCGGGTGGAGTAGGGATGTCTTATGTGGTATTGGCATTCCTGTTATTCGCCTTGATTATTCTGAGTCTGGAACCCGATACCTTAAAGGCTCTGATGATCAGTCCTTTATGGTTGATTATTCTGGCAGTGACCTATCGTTTGCTGTATAAGCCGCGTATGCGTCAGCGTGGTAATCCTTAAATATTCAGACATAAAAAATCCCCGACTGATCGGGGATTTTTTATTTAGCAGGTGAATTAGAAAGTAGGTTTAACCACGACTAAAATCACCACTGCAAATAAGATCAGGGTTGGCATCTCATTAAAATAACGCCAAAACTTGTGTGACTTGTAATGTGCATTATCAATCAGCTTCTTGCGGTAATAACCACACACCAGATGGTAAATCACCAATAAGCCGACCAGGCCGACTTTAAGGTAAAACCATAAGGCTTCATGATAGTGACGCGTTGCATCACCCCAATCCACCAGAAAGTGCGCCGTAATCAAGGTAGCCAACATGGCTGGCCACATGATGCCACGGTACAGCTTTCGTTCCATGACTTCAAAGCGTCGATGGCTCACAGCATCTTCGCTCATGGCATGATAAACATATAAACGTGGCAAGTAGAACAAAGCCGCGAACCAGCAAACTACTGCAATAATATGTAATGCTTTTACCCACAAGAAAGCATCAGAAGGAGCATCCATCAAGTCACCCTAAACTGGGCAGCTTAGCCTTCCCATTTTTTGAAAATGAGACAAGCATTTACGCCGCCGAAACCGAAACTGTTACTCATCACAGTATTCAATTTTGCGTCACGTTTTTCAAGCACGATATCAAACGGTTTCGCGTCTTCATCCAGCTCGGTCACGTTGATGTTTGGAGCAATAAAGTCATTCTGCATCATCAGAACTGAATAAATCGCTTCCTGAACACCAGCAGCACCAAGACTGTGACCTGTCATTGACTTGGTTGAGCTGAGTGGAGGAACCTGACCTTCACCAAAAGCACGTTCCATTGCTTTAAGTTCTGTGATGTCGCCCGCTGGAGTAGAAGTACCATGTGTATTTACATAGTCAATTTTATCGACACCGTGTTGCTTTGCTTCTTCTAAAGCCATCAGTACGCAACGTGTTGCACCTTCACCAGATGGTGCAACCATATCAGCACCATCACTGTTTGCAGCATAACCAACCACTTCAGCTAAGATATTTGCGCCACGCGCTTTCGCATGTTCCAAAGACTCAAGGATCACAAAACCACCACCACCGGCAATCACGAAACCGTCACGGTCTGCAGAATAAGGGCGTGATGCTGTTTCAGGGCTGTCATTGTATTTAGAGCAAAGTGCGCCCATCGCATCAAACAACAAGCTTTGTGACCAGTGATCTTCTTCACCGCCACCCGCCAGCATTAAATCTTGTTTGCCGAGTTGAATCAGGTTGTAGGCATAACCAATCGCATCCGCAGAGGTTGCACATGCGCTGGTAATAGTATGCGCCACACCTTGTAATTTGAATGCAACGCCAACGTTAGCCGTAATGGTGTTGGTCATATTACGTGGTACAAAGAAAGGACCGACTTTACGCGCACCTTTGGTTTGCAATAATTCGTTCATTTCAATAACGGAAGCAGTTGAACCGCCACCTGAACCACCCGCAATACCATAGCGTGGGTTGCCAGCTAGATCTTCAACTTTTAAACCTGCATGTTCAACTGCAGCAAGGGCTGAGTTATATGCATACATGGCACATACGCCCATAAAGCGTTTCAGTTTTCGGTCGATCCCGTCGAAATCCTGCTCGGCTGCAGCACTAACATGACTTTTGAAATTGAGTTCAGCATAAGTCGCATTAAAACGTGTTCCTGAAATCCCGTTTTGTAAAGAATGGTTTACATCCTCTAATGTATTACCAATACATGAGTTAATACCCATGCCAGTGATGACAACACGTTTCATCTACAGATCCTTATAGTTTGCTCTATGCTCAGCGGCAGATATCTGGGTTTTAAAATCGCCCAATCCAGCGCTTAGCCTTATTTCATGATGGGGAACATGATAGCAGAAAGACTTTTGAAATCTTATGGCAAATGTTATGCCGTGTGACAGTCGGTTGAGTTTGTGAGTCGGCGTGTAGGGGTTTTACTAAATGAAACAGAATAAAGTTGAGATAAACGCTGACTACACCTAGTATTTATACCAAATACAAGCACCTGAATGCTGAGGTAAAAAATGGTAAATGCTAATAATAAACAATCTAATGGTCTGATTTCGAATGCCTTTGGAGTGGCGAAAAAGTTCAGTTCAACTGGATTGGATTTATTGAATCATGTTGCGCCGGATTCGGTGACTAAAGCGCTGAAGCCTTCCAGCTCCGATCAGGTGATTGATGGTTCGGCGAAGACGAAAAGCGCTTTTTCAGCTAAAAAATATGACAATCCTCAGCAAATGCTTCGCGAGCATCTCCCAAATGTGTCTCGTCAACTTCTCGGGCGCCGCTTTAATACCGTGAATAATGTCGCGCATTTTGTTTCTCCAGACTTAACCGAAAAAGTATCGAATTACTTTTATGACCGTCTGAATCAATTCAGTAATCAAACCAGTTCGGTTGATGCCATTCTGAACGAGGCGGGAGCGAAAGATTTAGAGGAATTGACTCAGGACGTCGATCGATCCAAGCGAATATCACAGGCTTTAGGTGAACAAAACAAATGGATTGCGACGGTTCAGGGTGCAGTGAGTGGTGCTTCAGGGATGCTTGGCACCGCGATTGATATTCCCGCTTCTTTACTGATGGCGTTGCGTACCATTTATCAAGTCGGTCGCTCTTATGGTTTTGACCTGAGCAAAGAAGATGATCAGGAAATCGTCCAGCATATCTTTAGACAGATCGACCTGAGCCTGATTGCAGAAAAGCAAACCTTGTTATTGGGTTTAAAAGCGTTAAGTAATACCCTTAAAACTCATGATATCTCCCAGCTACAAGCCATGCTAGGTTCTGATAATGATGTCAGCGCTATCAAACAATGGCTAAGTCGTCATGAGGGAGAGGCTAAATGGGAATGGATGAATCATCTGCCAAAAATTTCGATTCTGGAGCGATTAACCAAACTAACGCCTCTGGCAAGTGCAGGTATTGGTGCAGTATATAGCCACCGTTTTGTCGAGGATGTAAATCAGAAAGCTCAAGAAGCATTCTCACATGCACGCCAATACCTGGTTCAGCATCAGGATTCGCAATTGTCTCCTTATGCTGCCTATGAAAAAGCAGTCAGTTTGTTACAACAGGCAACTCCGAAACTCCTAAATGGTGCCTCTCACGACGTTGAGCCTGCGAAAGATAAGCCGATCATGGATAAAGATATTGCGATTGAGGGCAATAACACGATTACCCAAGTCAAGCTGGTCAAAAAAGAGCAGAATGATCTAAGCTCTGAAGAAGCAGAAGTGAAGAAAGATGAAAAGGTGAGTGAAGGGCTGGAGGCGCTTAACGATGAGTTGGTTGAACCTGCGGTAGATAAGCAGTCGCAACAACCCGCTTTAACCAAAACTTCATTTGATCCGGAAATCGAAGCTGAACTGCATCCAGAAGCTGCTGACGAGGCAGAAGCTGCTACAGAGACTTCACAGCAGGGCGTAGACGATCAAGAAAATTCGAAAACTGAATCTGAAGCTCAAGATGTGACTAAAAAAGTCAGTAAAAATTCAAAAAAATAAGCGAATTTTGAAGGTAAATAAAAGCAGGCAAATGTCGTGAGAAACGGTATTTGCTTGGCTTGAGTAGGTTGACCAATTTTGCATCTTGAATTACAATTGCATGCCCTCAAAAAGTAGTAGTTTTTTGGGGCTTTTTATTAACGGGAGAATTGCCAAATGGCAACAACAAATCAGTTGATCCGCAAGGGTCGTACGACTTTAGTTGAAAAATCTAAAGTTCCTGCGTTGAAGGCTTGTCCACAGCGCCGTGGTGTTTGTACACGTGTTTACACAACTACACCTAAAAAACCTAACTCAGCAATGCGTAAAGTTTGCCGTGTTCGCTTAACTTCAGGTTTCGAAGTTTCTAGCTACATCGGTGGTGAAGGCCATAACCTACAAGAGCACAGTGTTGTTCTTATCCGTGGTGGTCGTGTTAAAGACTTACCAGGTGTACGTTACCATACCGTTCGTGGTTCTTTAGACTGTGCTGGTGTTAAAGATCGTAACCAGTCTCGTTCTAAATACGGTACTAAACGTCCTAAGAAATAATTCGTTAAGAATTAAATTTTAAGAACGTAGAACCGCAATCCTTTATCGTCTCGCTTGTCTGATTTCTGCATTAATTTTGTGAAAATTCCAAGCGACGTATAGTAAGGCCAGCGAGTAGTACATGACACTTTGTACTCATGCTGGATAAACCTGAAGTGTCATCTTTATAGGTAGTTTAAAATGCCAAGACGTCGCGTAGTCGCTGCTCGTGAAATCCTTCCGGATCCTAAGTTCAGCAGCCAAACAATCGCTAAATTCATGAACCACGTAATGCAAGATGGTAAAAAATCTATTGCTGAAAGTATCGTTTACGGTGCTTTAGACCGCGTTCAAGAAAAATCTAAAGTAGACCCAGTTGAATTTTTCGAGACTACTCTTGAAAAAGTTCGTCCTATGGTCGAAGTAAAAGCACGCCGTGTTGGTGGTGCTACATACCAAGTTCCTATGGAAGTACGCCCATCCCGTCGTACTGCTCTAGCGATGCGTTGGTTAGTAGATGCTGCTGCTAAGCGTTCTGAAAAAACTATGGCTTTACGTCTTGCTGGCGAGTTGCTTGATGCATCTGAAGGCAAAGGCGCTGCGGTTAAGAAACGTGAAGATGTGCACCGTATGGCTGAAGCCAACAAAGCATTCTCTCACTACCGTTTCTAAGCAGATAAAACAGGCCCTATTCAGGAGGGTGATAAGACCGTCATGGTTTTGTCACCAAAGCGCTTTAAGTTGCTATGCAGCTTAAAGCGTCCTGTTTTAAACAACAAAATTTAGGAATGCTAGAAATCATGGCACGTCAAACCCCAATTTCTCGTTATCGTAACATTGGTATTTCTGCGCACATTGATGCGGGTAAAACCACAACTACAGAACGTATTTTGTTCTACACAGGTGTATCTCACAAAATTGGTGAAGTACACGATGGTGCAGCAACAATGGACTGGATGGAGCAAGAGCAAGAACGTGGTATTACCATTACTTCTGCTGCTACGACTACATTCTGGTCAGGTATGTCTAAACAGTTTCCTGAACACCGTATCAACGTAATTGATACACCGGGACACGTTGACTTCACAATTGAAGTTGAACGTTCTATGCGTGTTCTTGATGGTGCGTGTATGGTTTACTGTGCTGTAGGTGGTGTACAACCTCAGTCTGAAACTGTATGGCGTCAAGCGAACAAATACCAAGTGCCTCGTTTAGCATTCGTGAACAAGATGGACCGTACTGGTGCCAACTTCTTCCGTGTTGTTGAACAAATGAAGACACGTTTAGGTGCATCTCCAGTACCTGTAGTAATCCCTGTTGGCGCTGAAGAAAACTTCCAAGGCGTAATCGACTTGATCGAAATGAAAGCGATCATTTGGGACGAAGCTTCACAAGGTATGAAGTTTGAATACGGTGAAATCCCGGCTGAACTTCAAGAAACTGCTGAAGAATGGCGTATAAACATGGTTGAAGCTGCTGCTGAAGCTTCTGAAGAGTTAATGGATGAATACCTGAACAATGGCGATTTGACTAAAGAACAAATCGTTGCTGGTCTACGTGTCCAAACTTTGGCTTGTCAAATTCAACCAATGCTTTGTGGTACAGCATTCAAAAACAAAGGTGTTCAACGTATGTTGGACGCAGTAATTGAATTCTTACCGTCGCCTACAGAAGTTAAAGCGATTGAAGGTGTTCTTGACGATAAGGCTGAAACTAAAGCGATTCGTGAAGCATCTGACGAAGCTCCGTTCTCTGCACTTGCGTTCAAAATCATGAACGACAAATTCGTAGGTAACTTAACTTTCGTACGTGTTTACTCTGGTGTTCTTAAACAAGGTGATTCTGTTTATAACCCAGTTAAATCTAAACGTGAACGTATCGGCCGTATCGTGCAAATGCACGCGAACGATCGTCAAGACGTTGAAGAAATTCGTGCGGGTGATATCGCTGCGTGTGTAGGTCTTAAAGACGTAACTACAGGTGATACACTTTGTGATGAGAAAAATGTCATCACACTTGAGCGTATGGAATTCCCAGAGCCAGTAATTGCATTGGCTGTTGAACCAAAAACTAAAGCTGACCAAGAAAAAATGTCAATTGCTTTAGGTCGTTTGGCTAAGGAAGATCCATCATTCCGCGTTCGTACTGATGAAGAGTCAGGTCAAACAATCATCGCTGGTATGGGTGAACTTCACCTTGACATTATTGTTGACCGTATGAAGCGTGAATTCGGTGTTGAAGCAAACATTGGTAAACCAATGGTTTCTTACCGTGAAACGATCAAAAAGTCAGTTGAGCAAGAAGGTAAATTCGTTCGTCAAACTGGTGGTAAAGGTAAATTTGGTCACGTATACGTACGTTTAGAGCCAATGGATGCTGATGCTGGTAAAGACTACGAGTTCGTTGAAGAAGTTGTTGGTGGTGTAGTTCCTAAAGAATTCTTCGGTGCTGTGGATAAAGGTATCCAAGAGCGTATGAAGAATGGTGTCCTTGCTGGTTACCCAGTTGTAGGCATCAAAGCTACATTGTTTGACGGTTCTTACCACGATGTCGATTCGGACGAATTATCGTTCAAGATGGCTGGTTCTTATGCCTTCCGTGACGGTTTCATGAAAGCAGATCCTGTTCTTCTTGAACCTATCATGAAAGTTGAAGTAGAAACTCCAGAAGACTACATGGGCGATATCATGGGTGACTTAAACCGTCGTCGTGGTATGGTTCAAGGTATGGATGACTTGCCTGGCGGTACTAAAGCAATTAAAGCTGAAGTTCCACTTGCAGAGATGTTTGGTTACGCGACTCAAATGCGTTCTATGTCTCAAGGCCGTGCAACATACTCTATGGAATTTGCTAAATATGCTGAAACTCCACGTAACGTGGCTGAAGGCATCATTTCTAAATTCCAGTCTGGCGGTAAAAAAGGTGACGACGAGTAATCTTTCGATTACTATAAGCCCAAACTAATTCATAGTTAAAAACCAAGTGCTCATGCAGTGATCCTGCATGAGTAGTTTAAAAAGGAAGATCTCATGGCTAAGGCTAAGTTTGAACGTAATAAGCCACACGTTAACGTGGGCACAATTGGTCACGTTGACCATGGTAAAACAACTTTAACAGCTGCAATTGCAACTGTATGTGCGAAGAAATTCGGTGGCGAAGCGAAAGACTACGCTGCAATCGACTCTGCACCAGAAGAAAAAGCACGTGGTATTACAATTAATACTTCACACGTAGAATACGATTCTCCAACTCGTCACTACGCTCACGTAGACTGCCCGGGCCACGCCGATTATGTTAAAAACATGATTACTGGTGCTGCTCAGATGGACGGCGCGATCCTTGTATGTGCTGCGACTGATGGTCCTATGCCACAGACTCGTGAACACATCCTGCTTTCTCGTCAGGTAGGTGTACCTTACATCGTTGTATTCTTGAACAAATGCGACCTTGTAGACGACGAAGAGCTTCTTGAGCTAGTTGAAATGGAAGTTCGTGAACTTCTTTCTACTTACGACTTCCCGGGTGATGACACTCCAGTAATTCGTGGTTCTGCTCTTCTTGCGCTTAACGGTGATGACAGCCAATACGGCGAGCCAGCTGTAGTTGCGCTTGTTGAAGCACTTGACTCTTACATTCCAGAGCCAGAGCGTGCAATCGACCTTCCATTCCTTATGCCAATTGAAGACGTATTCTCAATCTCTGGTCGTGGTACAGTAGTAACTGGCCGTGTAGAGACTGGTATCGTTAAAGTAGGTGAGTCTGTAGAAATCGTTGGTATCCGTGATACTCAAACTACTACAGTAACTGGCGTAGAAATGTTCCGTAAACTTCTTGACGAAGGTCGTGCGGGCGAGAACTGTGGTGTTCTTCTTCGCGGTACTAAGCGTGAAGACGTACAACGTGGTCAAGTATTGACTAAACCAGGTGCGATCAAGCCGCACACTAAATTCGATGCGGAAGTATACGTACTTTCTAAAGAAGAAGGTGGTCGTCACACTCCATTCCTTAACGGTTACCGTCCACAGTTCTACTTCCGTACTACGGACGTAACTGGTGCGATCGCGCTTAAAGAAGGCGTGGAAATGGTTATGCCTGGTGACAACGTTGAGATGTCAGTAGAGCTAATCCACCCGATCGCAATGGACCCAGGTCTACGTTTTGCGATCCGTGAAGGCGGTCGTACAGTTGGTGCTGGTGTAGTTGCTAAAGTAACTGCATAATCGCTGATTGTGTAAGAAAAGCGCCTCTTTGAGGCGCTTTTTTTTGATTCAAACTTTTATAAAACTAAAAATAGATTGTCGGACAATGATTTAAAAAGCTGTCCTTATCTGATATCGGCTTGACCTAAACTGCACTTATGTAAAAAAAATTACCACGTAATATACAGATAAGAATATGAATATTACATTTTCGGGTCTGGATTGGCCTGATGGGAGTGGTCACATGAACGCTAAAGTAAATATTACCAATCGTGCGGGTGCTAGTTTTCCAGTTCGTCGCATGAACTTTGATTTTGATGCTGTACCGGAATATTGGATGAATGGTTCAGCAGGTCTCACTCATTTTATGACCGCATTATCTGCGCTATTTCCAGCAGGTGAAAAGTTTTTTATAGATTCAGTCCGTGCGGTGCGTAAACATCCTGCAATTGCCAATAATGAAGCATTACAAAAAGAAATTTCCGCTTTTATTGGTCAGGAAGCCATGCATACTCACGAGCATATCGGCTTTAATGCATCTGCGCAAAAACATGGGCATGATGCCGAGACGCTTGATCGTTATACCGATAAAGTCATTCAAACGATACGTAAAGTCATGACTAAACTGGGTAAGCCTGTGGGAATTACCCAAGAAATGGTAGATTTGACTGCAACCACCGCACTTGAGCATTTCACTGCAACCATTGCCTCACAGCTTTTGACCAATAGCCATATTCAGGAATTGATGACAGATGAAACCATGAAAACCATGTGGTTATGGCATGCCATCGAGGAAAATGAACATAAGGCAGTTGCATATGATGTCTTTGAAGGAGTTTTTGGCAAAGGCCTAAAAGCCTATGCACTGCGTACTTCATCCTTGGTCATCGCAATGGCCACCTTATTTGTGGTGCAAAGCTATTTCCTTGCACGATTGCTCAAACAGGATCAGCAGTTTAATCTTGAGTCCTTAAAAGCCATTTATACCTATGCCTATAGTCCTTCTAAAGGTGTCATTGCGGGTATGGCGAAAGAAATGCTGATGTATTTTAAACCGGGATTCCATCCGAATGATCATCATACAGATCAACTGTTGGCGACCTGGAAAGCCAAATTGGGTTTGTGACAGAACTGAAGATTGGAGAGCGACTTAAATCGCTCTTTTTTTTGCTCGATTTTTTGCATGAACTTTCTATAATGCGGAGGTTGATTCTATATAAGATGAACGAAGATGATTCGTTTAATGAAAGCAGCGGATGTAGAAGCCGTTGCAAAGATTGAGAGATCGGTTCAATCACACCCCTGGACTTTCAAACAGTTCGAAGATGCTGTAACAGCTTATCAAAGTACCGTGATTGAAGTGCAAGGGCAGGTGGCCGGATTTTGTATTTTACAACCGGTGCTAGATGAAGCCAATTTATTGCTGATGGCGATTGATCCGGCACAGCAAGGTCAGGGCTTGGGCTATCAGTTGCTGGAGGCTTCAGTGGTGATGCTAAAAAACAATCCGGTACAGATTTTCCTGGAAGTGCGCGAGAGTAATCAGGCTGCGATCAAGCTATATGAAAAATCAGGCTTTCATCAGATTGATCTGCGTAAGAACTATTATCCAAATGCCAACGGAAGCCGTGAACATGCCATCATTATGGTGAAAGCATGTACGGATGATTTTGCTAGTCTATTTAAATAATATAAACTGACGACCTTATTTAATAATCTGGTGATTCCATCCGCTGGGTAAGGTCGTCATTAATGAGTTTCCCAGGTGCTGAATCTCCGTGGCACTTAGGGCATGATTTAAGCGTCGCCATTGTCCATCGATCAAGAGTTCCAGTGGCAGATACTGAGATTTGTAATTCATTTTGCTAGAATGCGGCACCCAATATCCCAGATAGATAAATTGTAAGCCCAGCTTTTGTGCATGTTCAATCTGTTTCAAGATTGCAAAAGCACCAAGTGAGCGGCGATTTTCATCTGGGTCAAAGAAGGTATAGACGGCAGAAATGCCATCATCCAGCAAGTCACAGGTTGAAACACTGATTAGACGCTCACTTTGCCATAATTCTAGAAAGAAGCTGTCGGCACAGCTTTGTAATAAAAATTTTTCGAACTGATCCCGAGTGGGTGGGAACATGTCGCCATCTGAGTGGCGTTCATTAATATAGCGTTCATACAGCGCATAATGTAGATCACCGGCGTGCTCTGGACTGGTAATTTTCATCACCAGATCCTGATTCCGTTTCCAGGCTTTTTTTTGTGAACTGTTCATGCGGAATTCAGCAACGGGTACACGCGAAGACAGACATTGACGACACAGATGACATTCGGGTCGATAGACGAAATCACCACTGCGGCGGAAACCGGTACGTGAGAGTTCTGATAAAGTTACTACATCAATTCGATGTGCAGGATCCAGAAAAACCATGCGCGCCGACTTGTTGGGCAAATAGCTACAATCATGCGGCGGCGTAATATAATACTGTAAATCGTTCAGTAGGGCCTTTGGCTGATAAGAGTTCATAACAACTACCCTCTGTTATTTTCATTCACTTAAGCGCGCGTTTTGCGCTATTGTTTTACTTGAAAATACACCTTCCTGATACTTTTTCCAATCGATAGCAGGCTTTTTTACAATATCTTGTAAAGAATTAAGATAAGCTTGGCGAGAAAGTGTACAGGCACCCAGACTTAACAGGTGATCATTCACCAGTTGGCAGTCGATCCAGGGTAGTTTATTTTCCTGTCCAATCAGCATTAAAGTATAGAAAGCCATTTTAGAAACATCGGTTTGCGTACTAAACATGGATTCACCAAAACAGCCTTGACCGATGGTCACACCATAAAGTCCACCCACGACGCGATCTTCATCCCAGACTTCAATGCTATAGCTATATCCTGCGTCAAACATGTCGCAATAGCCTGCGATAATATCTTCACTGATCCAGGTGTCGTCTGCATAAGCACGAGGTAGGGAGCAGGAACGAATCACTCTTTCAAAAGCATGATTGACCGTAATTTTATAGTCCTGCTTTTTCATATTACGTAGCAGGGATTTGCTCGGATAATAATCTTCGGGGCGAATAATGCAGCGTGGTTCCGGACTCCACCAGCAAATCGGATCACTTTCTGAAAACCAGGGAAATAATCCATGCGTATAGGCTTCATAAAGTGTGGAAGGGGAGAGGTCTGCACCAATACAAATCAGGCCTTCACCTTCAGGATCAACCTCGATCGGATTGGGAAAAATGAATTCTGAGGGAGGAAGTAAAGACATGGCAGACCCGATATAAATCTATAGATAAATCATCATCTCATTCTAGCAATAAAAAAGCCGCCCATAATGGACGGCGTTTTTATTCTTGCTGCTTAGTCTAGTTTACCCATCGCATCAAGATATTTTTCCGCATCCAGTGCAGCCATACAGCCTGAACCCGCAGAAGTAATCGCCTGACGATAAATGCTGTCTGCAATATCACCGGCTGCGAATACACCCGGTACCGACGTTTGTGTTGCATTACCTGCAGTACCGCTTTGCACCTGGATATAGCCGTCACGAAGTTCTAACTGGCCTTCGAACATGGTGCTATTTGGCTTGTGACCAATCGCCACAAACATACCCGTCACATCAATGTTTTGAGTAGAGTCATCTTGCGTTGATTTAATACGAACTGAGGTCACACCAGATTGTGCATCACCGAGTACTTCATCGACCTGATGGTTCCAGATAATGCTGATCTTGCCTTCTTTTTCTTTGGCAAATAAATGATCTTGCAAGATTTTTTCGGAACGTAAGGAATCACGACGGTGAACCAGAGTCACGTGAGAAGCAATGTTAGATAAATACAACGCTTCTTCAACAGCAGTATTACCACCACCTACGACCATTACTTTCTGGTTTTTATAGAAGAAACCATCACAGGTTGCGCAAGCACTGACACCTTGACCCATATAGGCTGCTTCAGATTCCAGACCGAGGTATTGGGCAGTTGCACCGGTACAGATGATCAGAGCATCACAGGTGAATTCTTCCATATCGCCTTTTAACACGAAGGGGCGCTGGCTAAGATCCACCTCATTGATATGGTCATACACGATTTCAGTGCCAAAACGCTCTGCATGTGCCTGCATACGTTCCATCAATGCTGGACCAGTCAAACCTTCGGGATCACCCGGCCAGTTATCGACGTCAGTCGTCGTGGTCAGCTGACCGCCCAGTTGCAAGCCTGCAATCAGGGTAGGTTTCAAGTTTGCACGCGCTGCATATACTGCTGCGCTATAGCCTGCAGGGCCAGAACCTAAAATAATCAGTCGTGAGTGACGTGCGCTCATCAGCTGTATCCTTTTTTATTTAGAAATTTATTGAATTATACGTGAAACTGTATAACAGTGGTGTGAGATTAAAGTCGATATTATTGATCATTGAAATCGATTTGGGCTATATAGCATAAGTAACATTGTGCTTGCACAATAGTGCATCTTTTTTCACAGAACAGGTGCATAATATACATTTTATTGCGTCGCTTTTTTCAAGCATTGAAGCAAAAGAATATTCATGAAGAATTGGTTACAGGACAGTATATGACAGCGGTGTCGAGTGCCTATGCACAGCGCTTAGTAATGACATTATTTTTAGTCTCATTTGGGATTTATCTGTTTCTTGCAACAGTGACCTATACGCCATTTGATCCGGGGTGGATGCATATCTCCAGTGATACGCAGACCGTTTCGAATGCCAGTGGGGTAGCGGGTGCCTGGATTGCAGACCTTTTGTTTGGCTTCCTTGGTTGGGCAAGTCTGCTGATTCCTGTCTATCTGTTTATGGAAGCAATTCAGGTCTGGTGGCCGCGCAGCTTCCTGAACCGGCCATTTCGCTATGCTGCGCAATTCTTCCTGTTACTGACCACCTCAGCGCTATTGTTTTTATTCTGGCAAGTTCCTGCTGATACGCTGGATAATTCTTCCGGCGGTATTATTGGCTATGAATTAGGTCAGAGTCTGGAACAACTGCTGACAGTCTATGGTGCAGCATTCTTCCTGCTGGTGCTTTGGGTGGTGTTATTTACTTTGGCTTTTGGGGTGAAGTGGAACAAGACCTGGAGCAGCCTCAAAGCAACGCCTGCTTATCTACAAGACCTGTTCTACCGTAATGTGCCTGAAGGCATGTCTGATTTTGACCGTACTGCACCTGTCGCCAAAAAAGAGCCAGTCAATACTACGAAAAAAGTAGCGGTTGCAGTCACGCCTGCGCCTGAGCATCAACTGGTAGAAATAGATCCGGTGGTGCGCGATCAGGTGGCTGAACGTCTATTTGATGATTTTGCCGATAAAGAATCCCAGCAATCCCGGTTCGATGACGATATTCCTGAAAATGTGCAGCAGGTTGCTGAGGAGCCAGTCGAAACATTTAAAAAAGCACAGCACGAGCCACCACAGTCTGATCGTGTGGTAGCAACAGGGCAGATATGGCGTGCCTTACATTCTACTGAGGATCAGCGCCATAAACAGGATATTGATGCCTTACTCAAAGCAGCCGAAGAGAAACAGCTTAACTCTTCTGTATCGCCTTTAGCTGCAGAACAAGCTGTTTCAGCACAGGCTCATGCTCACACCAGAACCGCATCGGCTCCACATACAGGCCTGGACTGGGATGATGATGAAATCTTTGATGAACTTCTGGCTGCAGTTCCGCAAGGCAAAACTGCGACCGATGTGCATAGTCCATTCAATACAGCGCCAGCCGAAAAGACGGCAAGAATTGTAGAAGACATGACCAATGTTGCACCTGTCATGGCGTCTATGACAACGGCACATGTCGTGAAAAATAGCGCATTACAGGCCGATCTGGATGACCTGGGTGATTTACTGATTGAAGAAGATGAGCCAAGCCAACCAGTACGTGCATCAAGCTATGCCCAATCTTCTGCTTTTGTTCAGGCACCAATTCAGCATCAGGGTATAGAGCAACCAGTATCTCCTCCTTCTGCAACTCATGCAGCAGTACGCGAGGCTTTATCTAAAGAAGAATTTGTAGAAGCCTGGCAAGAAACGGCTGGTAAACCACAAGATGAAGACGAGTTTGATTTTGATGCTCCTTTAACTGATGCTTCAGGCCGTCCGATGTCACGTGCCATGCAGGTGGTGGAGCGCCGAAAAGATTTATCACCGCTTCCAGGTCTGGATTTACTGGATGAAGTCGATCCGAATAAAAAAGTGAATTTTACTGAAGAGCAGCTGGCACGTTTATCTGAATTGCTTGAAATCAAGTTGCAAGAATTCAACGTCAAAGCCAAAGTGGTAGAAGCACAGCCAGGCCCAGTCGTGACACGTTTTGAACTGGATCTGGCGCCAGGGGTAAAAGCCTCTAAAGTGACCAATATTTCGCGTGATTTGGCACGTTCGATGTCGATGGCATCGGTGCGTGTGGTTGAAGTCATTCCGGGCAAACCGTATATCGGAATTGAAGTACCAAACAGTACCCGTGAAATGGTCCGTTTGATCGAACTTTTGACTATTCCTGCTTTCACTGATCCGAATAGTATTCTCTCTATGGCAATGGGTAAGGATATTTCCGGTAATCCGGTAATTGCTGATCTGGGTAAAGCGCCGCATATGCTGGTGGCAGGGACCACGGGTTCCGGTAAATCGGTGGCGGTCAACTCGATGATTCTATCGATGTTGCTGAAATATACCCCAGATGAATTGCGTCTTATTCTGATCGATCCAAAGCAGCTGGAACTGGCAAACTATAATGATATTCCACATTTGTTGACGCCTGTAGTCACTGATATGAAAGATGCAGTCAGTGCATTGAACTGGTGTGTTAATGAGATGGAACGTCGTTATAAACTGATGTCTTTCCTGAAAATTCGTAAACTGAGTGACTATAACCGCAAGGTGGAAGAGGCGATTGCCAATGGTGAAGACCTGATCGATCCAACCTGGAAAGCCAGCGATTCAGTCGTGGGTGAACGTGCGCCGAGGTTAACGCCGTTGCCTTCAATTGTGATTGTCGCGGATGAGTTCGCGGATATGATCATGCAGGTCGGTAAGAAAGCTGAAGAGATGATTACCCGTCTGGCACAAAAATCACGTGCTGCTGGTATTCACCTGTTGCTTGCGACCCAGCGTCCATCGGTGGACGTGATCACAGGTTTAATTAAAGCCAATATTCCAACGCGTGTCGCGCTACGTGTCAACTCAAAGATCGACTCGCGTACCATTCTGGATGCTGGCGGTGCAGAAGATTTGCTTGGTCATGGTGACATGCTATTCCTCGGCCCAGGTAAGATTGAACCTGAGCGTGTGCATGGTGCATTTATTGCCGATGACGAAGTCAACCGGATCTGTGATGCATGGCGTGAACGTGGTTCACCAAATTATGTCGACGAGATCCTGACACCATTTGATGAAGAGCCATCCAGTCGTGGTTTTGAAGACGGTGGCGACGGTGGATCAGACCGCGATGCACTGTATGACCAGTGTGTGGCATTCGTACTAGAAACCCGTAAGGCTTCTACTTCATCCTTGCAACGTAAATTCAGTTTGGGCTACAACCGTGCTGCACGGATCATTGACCAGATGGAAGAAAACGGCATTGTCAGCGGTATGGGTGCTAATGGCAAACGCGAGATTCTGGTTTAGTAGTCTATCTTCAATAAAAAAGCCTGCTTTGAAAGCAGGCTTTTTTATGTATTTTTGACTCAGGCAAATTTTGCCAATACATCCAGGAACTCGGCACTTTGACGCGGGAAAGTGACAATCACGTCATGAATGCGTTGTCCTTCCGGATTGGTTGCATTGACATCACGGCCATCAGCGACAAATTTCGTCAACAGGCGTTCATAATCGAATGGACGCATATGCTTGAAAGCATGATACAGCACGTGAAAATCAGCATTAACACCTGCAGGAGGAAGCTGATTCAAGTAGGCAAATACACGCTCATCTGACCATTCTTCGTTAAAGGTCGCTGGTTGAGATAATGCCATCGCAATTTCCTTGATCTAATGTAGTTTTTTCGGCATGAAAAAAGGCAAAATATGAGACTAGATTAGCAAAGCACTGCTTTGCCTAGTCGCAAGACTTGAAGCTATGCTTCAAGTGGGCGGAATATAGCTAAACTACTATTTCTACCACTCTCATATTTTGCCTTGAATCAATTTACTTGACCAATCAAAAATCAGATTATCGTTCTTCAGGTAAATTGATATTCATTTCAAGCATTTCAATATTGGCTTCAGAACGGACCTGCATTTGAATATGCTGTTCATCGACACCGCGAACATAACGATTGACCACTTGCATGATTTCAGTCTTCATCTGGTCAATTTTGTCCTGGCTCAAGCGACGACCCAAGCCTTGTTCGGATGCAACGATCACCTTCAAACGGTCTTTAGCAGTCCGTGCGCTTGATGGTTTATCCTCGCCACTAAAAAGTTTACTCCAGAATCCTGCCATGTCTACGCTCCAAATAGTCGTGCTAACCAGCCCTTAGGTTTTACCTCGATATGACGGTAAGGACGCTCTTCGCCAAGGAAACGCGCAACCAGATCATCATAGGCCTGACCTGCAGAAGCTTCAGTGAAAAGAATCACCGGCTTACCTTCATTCGATGCCTGTAAAACGCTTGGACACTCAGGAATAACGCCCAAGGTCGGTACACGTAAAATATCCTTAGAAATATCATCAATCGTTAGCATTTCCTGTTTATCGGCACGTTCCGGATTGAAACGGGTAATACACAGATGCTTACGAATGCGACCTTCGTTTTGTTCTACTTTTTTAGTTTTACTGTCGAGCATACCAATGATACGGTCAGAGTCACGTACTGAAGAAATCTCAGGGTTGGTCACAATGATGGCTTCATCCGCATGATACATGGCCAAAATAGCACCACGCTCAATACCGGCAGGCGAATCACAGATAATATAATCAAATTCCTGCGAAAGCTCATCCATTACACGAGCAACACCTTCATCGGTTAAGGCATCTTTATCACGTGTTTGTGATGCAGGTAAAATATATAAATTTTCAATATCTTTATCGCGAATCAGTGCTTGTTGTAATCGTGCTTCGTTATTTAAAACATTCACAAAATCATAAACTACACGGCGTTCACAGCCCATAATCAAATCAAGGTTACGTAAACCTACATCAAAATCAATAACAACAGTTTTGTGACCGCGTAGGGCTAAACCTGTTGCAAAAGATGCACTCGTTGTAGTTTTACCTACACCACCTTTGCCTGACGTTACGACAACAATTTTCGCCACCGAATCCACTCCTGTTATGGTTCAAATACCCTGTTTAAAATGGGGTTTTTGGTGTTTATTTATACATTAAAATTGTAGAGCTTCAAATACAAGCTCTAGTTGATCATTCAAGTAAATATGCACAGATTTTTTAACTACATGCGGTGGAATATCATCCGCCACACAATAGGTTCCTGCAATTGAAATCAGTTCTGCTTCGAGACTATGACAGAAAATGCGTGCTGCAGTATTGCCACCCGCACCCGCAATGACCCGACCACGTGCGCTGCCATAAACATGAATATTGCCTGAAGCAATCACTTCTGAGCCACTGTTGATACCGGCATTAATAATAATGTCGCCATTATGCTGCACGATACATTGGCCGGTACGCAGGATTTCATCATGATATGAGGTGATATGCGCGACGATCGGAGCAGCAGGTGCTTGATTATCATTCACCGCTGTAGGTTCTGGTTTAACTTCCACGACCTGTTCTTTGGTGGCTTTAATTTCTTCTAACTGGCGATCAGGTGGCAGTACCGGGAACTGAATGGCGCGCGCCTGATCTCCAAGTAAACCCTCAGTAACAGCCATAGGCTGTACATCCAGACTGATTAATAGTTGAATTAGCGCAATGAGTTCCTGTTCAACTGAACTTTCAATGACTGCCAAAGTGCCGGGTGGAAATGCTGCTTGTAGTTTTGGGCTAAGTTGCTGGCGGATTGCATCATGATCATTGGTATCTAGGCTAATGCGTATCGCATTGACCATTCTGCCTTTTATCCGTATATCAGCCATAATTCTTCCTTAAATACTTCTGACGTGCTGGTTTTGTGTCGAAGCAATGTTGTAAATAGTGCAAATCCTAGAACAAATTGCAGTAATTCTCTAGCGATCTCAGTTATTTTTTTATGCGAACAGAACCGGACGGATTGATCTGATTCTGTACTTTAAACTTTACTTATCTATTGAGCTCTGATTTTGCTCATGTTCTTCTAAAATCTGTTGCCACTGTTTGACTTTCACCTGTTTTCGGATTGCTTCAAGTGTTTCAAAAACAGCCGATTCGACCAATTTATCAATATGTGGATTATGTTCAATCTGAATCTGGCTGATTTTATCTGAAATTAGGGTA
Organism: Acinetobacter sp. 129952; assembly: GCF_056642055.1. Next base: position 110,515 of record NZ_JBWVSU010000009.1, read on the forward strand.
AAAGTCGGATTTTCTTTTTGACCTGTGTGGGTAAATGGTTCAATCAGTCCTTGCGTGATATTTTCGCCCAAGCGTTGACCAATACTTTGAATTTGCTGTTCAATCCGGCTGCCCACAATTGGAATCAAACGTAATAATTGGGTCAATTCAGGAGTGTCTTCAATCGCCTGATTCACTACTTGCCCTACATTTTTAGCGATCATGGAACGTTGTGACTGTAATTCCTTGCCTAAAGATTCCTGCAAGATATCTGCCAAGGCAATGGCCAGTAATTTACGATGATGTTCCACCAGATCATCAATTAACTGTTTATGTGATGTGCTTGTGGTCAGTTCACGCTTGATGCCGTCCAGTACGGTCAGGACCACCCGGCTGGAAAGCTCTTCCATCAGCATGTTGTAATAAAAGTTGCCTTGGCGATACCAGCGATTGGGAATTACTTTATAACCATGGCTATGCAGGTTGTAGCCAATCGCGACCGCACGCAGCAGGCGCAGGAAACGTAGCTGAGGGATAATGGATAAAATTTCATACCAGTGCACAAAAGGGAAGAACCACCAGCGTCGATGATGACGCAGAACAATCGCGATGACCCAGCGGGCCAGTAATTCACAGACCAAGAAGGTGGTAAACCAGCCCTCGGTAATGATGACCCAAGGGCGTAAATCACTTTTATAAAACTGCAAGATTTCCGGTAAACGAATAAAGTCAAACAACCACTGACCAAAATCGCTCATTAAAATGGCGTTTGCACTGAGACAGAACAGATTGATGATGATTAAAACCATCATGAAAATGTCGTAAATCAGTGCAATTTTCCAGCCCCAGGTTCCTTTACGAACAAATTTAAAGGAGCTGGACGTAATGTCCGGGTTGTCGTTCTTCATAATTACTCGGTTACAGATCCGGCCGGGGCTTGGGCAAAGTTCTGCTGCATTTGTGCGATGAGCTGATCTTTTTCGGTCCAGATTTGATCAATCCATTTTTGAAAGCGTGCACGATATTCAGCATCATCTTCATAATTGCCGCCCAGTACCCAGTCTGGAATATCAATTTTTCTTAAATTTACCGCAATACGTGGTACTTCACCTAACCAGAATTCACCATAGCCCGGAATACCGTCAGGATAAACAATGGTCATGTCGACCAGCGCATCAATTTTATCGCCGAGAATACTGAGCGCCAATGCCAGACCACCGGCTTTAGGTTTCAGTAAATGTGTATAGGAAGACTGCTGCTGATCATGCTTTTCCTGGGTAAAGCGGGTGCCTTCCAGATAATTTAACAGGGTAAAAGGCTGACTGATCAGCTGTTCACAAGATTTGCGTGCTTCTTCCATATCCCGGTATTTCAGTGCAGGATTTTTGGCAATCTGTTCCTTGCTATGCCGCTTCATCATCGGGAAGCCCAAAATTTTAAAGGCCTGTCCAACAAAAGGAATAAAAATAAGTTCCCATTTGGTAAAGAAACGCGTCAGGGGCATACGGGTCAGACCGAAGTACTGGTTGACGGTGGTATCGACCCAGCTTTGATGATTACAGGTCATCAAATAACGGCCCTGCATATTCAAATCCAGTGATTCATCTACGCTGATTTGCCATTGCGTGTTTTTCAGCACATGCTCAATCAGCCAGTTATTGACCCCTAACCAGCTGTTGGTAATCTTGATATTGGTTTCATCCACTTTTGCGGATTTTTTAAAAATTTTGGTTAAACCCAAGGCCAGCACCGGGGGGCCATGAAAAAAAGTACTGCCAGTCATGACTGAAGTGACCGTCAGGCCACGTGCCAGTTTTTTTAAAGTCGGTTGCTTGTTGCTATTCGATGACATATCCAAACAGTCCCCACAGATTAATCGCTTAAATTTTTCATATTTTGAGTAATATAGAGACAGTTAGGCAAATAAAAAAGCCTGAACAGGAAACTATGAAGATATTGTGATGAACTACTTTGATTTAGTTACATATAAACATTACAAAATATTACTAAACGATTTATTATTAACAAAAATTCAATGGTTACACCATTCAATTTAAATCATTATCTCGCTTATACAACAAAGCATACAACAAGGAGTCATGCGATGCGTGCACTAGTAATTTCAGCAGCTGTAGCAGGGGCCGTAGCACTTACAGGTTGTCAATCAACTGGCAGTAACATCGGTGGTGTGGAATATGATAAAGCGGCTCTAGGTACTTTAATTGGTGCTGCAGCTGGCTACGGCGTTTCTAAAAGTAATGCAAATACTAGCCGTCAAAACAACCGTGCAGCAGCAATTGGTGCTGTTGTAGGTGGTGCAGCGGGTATTTATCTTGACAATAAAGAGAAAAAATTACGTCAAGCAACAGCAGGTACTGGCGTAGACGTTAACCGTAATGCAGATGGTTCGATTAACCTTGTAATGCCAGGCAGCATTACATTTGATACGAACAAATCAAATATCAAACCAAACTTCTATGGTACTTTGAACAAAGTGGCGCAAGTATTAACTGAAGATAACAAGAGCGGTATTCTTGTAACTGGTTATACAGACAGCACGGGTAATGATTCAATTAACTTGCCATTGTCTCAAGCACGCGCAAACTCTGTAGCGACTTACTTGGCAGGCCAAGGTGTTTCACGTACACGTATTAATGCTCAAGGTTTAGGTTCAGCGAACCCAATTGCAGACAATACAACTGCTGCGGGTAAAGAACAAAACCGTCGTGTAGAAATCGCGGTATATGCAGTTCAATAATTCTTGAACGCTTAAGAAAAAACCACCTTCGGGTGGTTTTTTTATATCTGAACATTGACCTGATTAATCGTATTTTAAATTAGGCAACTGACGCAGAGATGACTATAATCGGAGCCGAATCTAGAAGAGGAAGCCATATGTCACTCGCCAGTCAGTTAAATGACAAGCAACTTGAAGCCATGAAATACACTCAAGGACCCTTGTTAGTACTTGCAGGAGCGGGTTCAGGCAAGACTTCAGTGATCACGCGAAAAATCGCGTATTTAGTCAAGCATTGCGGAATTCCTGCACATCGTATTACCGCAATGACTTTTACCAATAAAGCGGCACGTGAGATGAAAGAGCGTGTCAGCAAATTGTTGACACGTGAAGAAAGTAAAGGCGTTTCAGTTTCAACCTTCCATACTTTTGGCCTGAATATGCTGCGCCTGGAGTTGAAACATACCCCACTGAAAAATAATTTCTCAATTCTGGATGCTGACGACTGTAAACGCATTCTGATGGATCTGATGCAACGTGACAATTTATCCGGTGCAGAAAGCAAAGAACTGATCGCCAAAGCCATGAAAATGATCTCGGACTGGAAAAATGATCTCATTCCACCTGAGCAAGCCCACACCACCTGTGAAACTGCCGAAGATGTGCAGTTTGCGCATTTGTATCAGCTTTATGAACGTAATTTACGCGCCTATAACGCCGTGGATTTTGATGATCTGATTGTAATGCCAACGCGCTTGCTGCAGGAAAATGCAGAAGTCCGTGACAAATGGCAAAATCGTGTGCGTTATCTGCTGGTCGATGAATATCAGGATACCAATACGGCGCAGTATATTCTGGTGAAATTACTGGTCGGTGTGATGGGACAATTCACTGCGGTAGGCGATGATGACCAGTCGATTTATGCCTGGCGTGGTGCTAAACCGGAAAATATGGCTTTGTTGCAGCAGGATTTTCCTAATCTGAAAGTGATCAAGCTGGAACAGAACTATCGTTCGACCAGTCGTATTCTTAAAGCAGCCAACACCGTGATTGGCAATAATCCGCATATTTTTGATAAAAAGCTCTGGTCAGACAAAGGCCATGGTGAAGTGATCCGTGTGATTACCTGCCGAAATGATGATGATGAAGCAGAGCGCGTGGTTAAAGACCTGATCACGCATAAGCTGATGAATGGTAAAAGCTGGAAAGATTATGCGGTGTTGTACCGTGGCAATTTCCAGGCGCGTATTTTAGAAACCCATCTACGTCAGATGCAGATTCCGTATAAATTATCTGGCGGACAGTCCTTCTTCGCGCGTGCCGAAATCAAGGACATGATGAGTTATTTACGTCTGATCATTAACCCTGAAGATGACAGTGCATTCCTGCGAATTATCAATACGCCAAAACGGGCGATTGGTCCGGTAACGCTGGAAAAGCTCGGCTTATTTGCTCAGGAAAATAATCTGTCGCTTCTGGCTGCGGCAGCGGATCAGCGCCTGACCATGGCGATTCCGAAAAAGGCCACGACCCAATTGGCCGAGTTTGCCGATTTTATTGAGGGCTTTACCCGCAATTTACTGGATGATGATGAACCAGTGCCGATCATCCGCCAGATGATGATTGAAGCCGGTTATATCGATTACATCAAGGAAACTGCAGCCACGCCAGCGCAGGAAAAAACCAAGCTCGACAATATCGAAGTGCTCTACAGCAGCATTCAAAGCCTGATTAACCGCGCTGAGGATGTTGATGAAAAGAATATTGAAAGTGTAATTCGTAAAATGGTGCTGCTGGATATGCTGGAGCAGCAACAAGAAGAAGAAGACACCGATAAAGTCAACTTACTGACTTTACATGCATCCAAAGGTCTTGAGTTTCCTTATGTGTATCTGATTGGGCTGGAAGAAGAAATTCTGCCGCATAAAAACTCGATCGCTGCGGAAACCGTCGAAGAAGAACGCCGTCTGATGTATGTGGGGATTACCCGTGCACGTCAGGGCTTGACCATTACTTTGGCAGAACAACGCAAGGCGGGCGGGCAGATGAAGCAAATGACCCCAAGCCGTTTCCTGGATGAATTACCAGAAGATGAGCTGGAATGGTTAGGTCGTAAGAAAAAGCTGGCAGGCAACATCGATCCGAAATTACAAGCCCAACATTATCTTGATAATTTGCGTAATCTTATCAAACGATAAGAAACAAGGCTTGCTCTTATTTTAAATGAAACAACAGGAATGAATACATGAAAGTTCAGGTGAAAGTCCTTGACTCACGTCTCGGTCAGGAATGGCCATTACCGACTTATGCTACGACAGGTTCAGCGGGGCTGGATTTGCGTGCGTGTGTTGCAGAAACCACAATCATTGAACCAGGCCAAACGGTTTTGGTAAAAACTGGTTTAGCAATCTATATTGAAGATCCTGCATTTGCTGGTCTGATCTTGCCACGTTCGGGTTTGGGCCATAAACATGGGATCGTGTTGGGTAACCTGGTAGGTTTAATTGATTCTGATTATCAGGGTGAATTGATGGTATCCGTTTGGAACCGTAGTCAGACGGCATTCAGCTTAGAGCCAGGTGAACGTTTGGCGCAGTATGTGTTGGTTCCTGTGGTACAAGCTGAATTCGATCTGGTGAATGAATTCGAAGCGACTGAACGCGGTGCTGGTGGTTTTGGTCATACGGGTAAAAACTAAGTTTTAATCATGGTTTGCATTCATTAACTGGATGTAAGCCATTTTTAGTTGATTAGATTAAATATTAAAAAAATGAGTTGGTTGAAATATATTTAAAAAATAAAACCTTATTTTTTCGGCCAAGTAGAATTATTTAAATCCAAAATTGATGTAATTATCAAATGTCTAATTAGATGAAACTCAAAATAAATATAATTAAATAATCATTGTTTAATTACAAGAATCCTATAATTCTAAAGTTGTAGATTATATTTTTATAATTGATTGTTACATTGAAATCGTTTAAAAATAGCGGGTCTTAAAACAAAAACAAATGTTTAAAGTCATTATGATGAAATCATCATTTTAAATCTCCTTATTTTAATGAATAGTGAAAAGACATTTTTATGGGATCTATGAATCATCCATTCCCCATGCATATCTTTCGTGCCTATGACATACGCGGTAAAGTTAGTCTATTAGGTGCCGGGATCATTGATGCAATTGCCCACGGTTTAGCCCAGCAGTATCAGGCTGCGGGACAGACACGTGTCGCCATTGGTTATGATGCACGCATCAGTAGCCCGGCTTTTGCCGATACCATTGCCCGTATTTTTGAAGACTATTCGCTGGAAGCCACTATTGTAGGCTGCTGTTCCAGCCCAATGCTATATTTCACCGCACGTCAGTTTGATGGCAATGGCATTATGGTCACTGCCAGTCATAACCCCAAAGAAGATAATGGTATTAAATGGATTATTGATGGTGAACCACCTTGTCCTGAGATGATTCAACAGGTGGCCCAACTGGCAAAGTCGCATTGCGATAGCCAGCTACTTGGTTTAGCTGAACTGCCGCATCAGATTATTCCAGAGTTTTGCCTGCAGTATCAGCAGGGGATATTAGAAGATATTCAATTGAAGCGCTCATTTAAAGTAGTTCTGGATGGTCTGCATGGCTCCGCCGGACGTTGTGCTGACCTGGTACTCAGAAAAATGGGCTGTGAAGTGACTGCTTTACGTTGCGAGGCCAATGGACATTTTCCGGATCATGCGCCGGATCCTTCGCAAGACAAACATCTTGAGACTTTACGCCAAACTGTCATGCAACAGCAGGCTGATCTCGGTATTGCCCTGGACGGTGATGGCGATCGCCTGGTTCTGGTTGATGAACAGGGTCAGATTATCACAGCCGATCAGTTATTATGTCTGTTTGCCGAAATTTGCCTAAGCGATTCAGCACCACGCCAATTTGTTTATGATGTGAAATGTTCAACTCTGGTTCGCGATACAGTGCAACGTCTGGGCGGGGAACCTGTGATGATTCGTACCGGCAGTTCATTTCTCAGAACTTATCTGAACCAGTCTCAGCATCAGGCGATTTTTGGTGGGGAATATGCCGGACATTATGTCTTTAATGATGGTCGCGGCTGGGGCTATGATGATGGACTCTATGCAGCGCTCAGAGTCATGGAATATCTCGACCAAACGGGGCAAACTCTCGCGCAGGCCTTGGCGGCTTATCCAAAACGACATGGTACTGAAGATCTTTATATTTCAACGCGTCAAGTACGTCCTGTTGAGCTTTTAAACTTCGTTGAACAACAATCCGCAAGAATTAATGCGCAAATCAGTAAAATTGATGGGATACGTCTTGATTTTGAGGATGGTTTTGGCATCATTCGAGCATCCAATACAGGTGAGTATTTCACAGTGCGCTTTGATGCCAATAATGCCCAAGGTCTAAATGAAATTCGTCATCTGTTTGTAGCCATGTTGCGTGACCGTTATCCAGAGATCGCTCAAGACATTTTAGATGCTCAATAAGGAGAGGCGAATGCCAAATCAACAAACAGGCATCGACAAAGCACAGATTTTGACAGAAGCTTTGCCGTATATTCAACGCTTTGCGGGTAAAACCCTGGTGGTAAAATACGGCGGTAACGCGATGACCGATCCTGAGCTGGAAAGTTCATTTGCACGTGATATCGTATTATTAAAAACAGTCGGTATTAATCCGATCGTGGTACATGGTGGTGGCCCGCAAGTCGATTCCATGCTGAAACAGCTGGGCCGCGAATCAGACCGTATTGACGGCATGCGCGTGACTGATCCTGCGACCATGGAAGTAGTCGAGATGGTACTTGGCGGTAGCGTTAACAAATCTATCGTGAACCTGATTAACCAGCATGGTGGTCGTGCGATTGGTCTTACCGGTAAAGACGGCAACCTGATTCGTGCGCAAAAGCTGCTGATGGAAAAAGTGGCTGAAGATGGTTCAGTTGAGCAAATTGATCTGGGTCTGGTCGGTGAAGTCGTTGGCGTGAAAACTGATGTTCTGGAAATGTTTACCAATAGTGACTTTATTCCAGTCATTGCCCCGCTAGGTGTCGATGAAGAAGGCAATACCTATAATATCAATGCTGATTTGGTCGCTGGTAAAGTCGCTGAAGCCCTAGGTGCAGAAAAACTGATTCTACTCACCAATATCACCGGTGTCTTGGATGAAAATAAAAACCTGTTGACTGGTTTGACCACTCAAGAAGTCGATCGTCTGATCGAAACTGGCGTGATTTATGGCGGCATGATTCCAAAGGTCGGTTGTGCGCTGGATGCGGTAAAAGGCGGCGTCGTAAGTGCACATATCGTGGATGGCCGTGTACCTCATGCCAGCTTACTAGAAATTTTCACCGATCATGGTGTGGGCACCCTCATTACCAATCGTGCCAATCCGCATCGTTCTTAAGCCAATTTTTGCGAAAAAGAGTCTCAATAGAGACTCTTTTTTATTTGGATTTCTTATAGCCACCTATTTGAAATGACTGGGACAGTCATGCACAATAAGCTTCTAAGTAAATAGAGAGCTGAAACCAGACCATGTGCCAACTGCTCGGAATGAATTGTGCCACCCCGACGGATATTACTTTTTCTTTTCGCGGGTTTTCCCAGCGGGCGGGCATTACCTCTGATCATGCGGATGGTTTCGGGATTGCTTTCTTTGAAGATAAAGCCTGCCGTCTGTTCGTCGATAACCAGTCCGCGATTGAATCACCGATTGCCGAGCTGGTACGTAATTATCCAATCAAATCACGCAATGTGATTGCCCATATCCGTAAAGCGACCCAAGGCAAAATTAATCTGGAAAACTCGCATCCTTTTAGCCGTGAACTTTGGGGGCGGCAATGGATTTTTGCCCATAATGGCGATTTATATGATTATTTTCCTGAACTGTCAGGGCGCTTTACTCCAGTCGGAAATACCGACAGTGAGCGTGCCTTCTGTTACCTGCTGGATCAACTGGTGAAACGCTTTGGCTATCATGAGCCGAAACTGGATCAGGTTTTCGATCTTCTAGCTGAAATTTCACCTGCAATCGCGGAGCATGGCACCTTTAATTTCTGCCTGTCGAATGGTCAGGCGCTGTTTAGCTATGCGATTACTAAACTCCACTGGCTGGTACGTGAATACCCGTTTAGACCGGCTCAGCTGATTGATATTGATGTCGAAGTGGACTTTAGTCAGGTCACGACCCCTGAAGATCGCGTCGCAGTGATTACCACTGAACCATTGACCCAGAATGAAGAATGGACTGCCTTCCAGCCCGGTGAAATGATCCTGTTTCAGCATGGGGCGAAAGTACGTTCTCAGTTGACGCATGTTGAACGTCTGGAACGTGAACGTCTTGATCCTTCCTTAAAACGCGTCACGCGAGCTGATCAATATTGAAATGCGATTAAAGACGGAGTTTAAACTCCGTTTTTTTATATTTAAAAAATAAGAAAAAATCTAAGAATAAATAAAGGTTTATTGCGGATTTTGGTTAATTAATATCTTAGCCTTTTACTCAGGATAAATTATTTTTAATTATATATAACAGAAACTTAAAATGAAAAAGCCGGATTTAGGCGGAAAGCCGACTAATTTGCTTCATTTTTATTTGAATCAATACGCTATATGCTCATTTTCACGTTATAAGTCCTTAATATTTATAGGTGGTCGTAATGAAAATGAAATGGGTTCCAGATTATAATACTGGTATCGATGTGATTGACGATCAGCACAAACGAATTCTCGATTATATCAACGAAATTGATGGAATTGATGCCAATACCGAGCGTGCCCGTATTAAACAGATTCTCGACAATATTATTGATTATACCCAGTCGCATTTCACCTTTGAGGAATCTCTTCAGGAAGAAGCCGGCTATAAATATCGGGTGCCGCATAAACGTGTGCATGACCTGTTTATTAAAAAAATCGAGTCTTATCGTGACCGTTTTGAACTGGGACAGTCCATTGAATCAGAGCTACACGAAGTATTATCAAAATGGCTGATTAACCATATTCAGCACGATGACGCGGATTATGTCGGTGCCGTGAAAGAAAATATGATGGGGATCATCAAGGAAAAAGAAAAGAAAACAGGTAAAAACTGGTTCGCTCGTTTCTTTTCATAATAAAAGACGTAACGAGATAACAAAAATTAAAATCTAATTATAATTTTTGCGCAGCAAATCACTGTCATGGTGGTTTGCTTTTTGTTTTTGATTTTCACCGCTCCACAAGGCAAAATAGCGCTAGATTTTTATAGGAATGCATCATGCAGGACAATGCTATGTCAAAATGGTTATCGCCGCTGATGGCTTTCTGTTTATCGTTTATTATCATCGCGACGCTCGCACCGATAACCGGTATACAGATTGATCGTCAGATGGATTTCTGGATGCTCTGGTTGGCCTCCATGCTGATTCTGGCACTTCCAGTCTGCTACTTGGAAATTGCTTTGGCCAAGCGCTCTAAAACAACGCCATTACAGGCGCTTTCGACGCTGACCCGTGAAGCGGATGCGTCACAGAAATGGCGTATTGTCGGCTGGTTAAGTGTGATTTTTATTCCGTTTTTGGCAGGTGCTATGTTGAACAATGCCAGCAATGTTCTGGCGGTTGTTGCACTTGATCTTGCACCGAACCTTTTGTTGATCGGATTGGCAATTGCTGCGCTGGTCTTGTCACTGCTGCCGCGTCAAATTTTATTAGCTTTTACAACGATTGGCGTACTGGCGTCTCTGGTTCTAGCCAATGTGATGGGAACGGTGCTACCTGCATGGCAAATCACGCCAGTCGAGTTCTCGGAATGGGGCAATGCCACGGTATTGGCGCTGGTGGCAAGTGGTCTGGGCATGGGCTTGTACTGGCAATCTAGCCTGAGCGCTGTACAACAACAGGATGTCGCCAGCAAGACGGTATTGCCGATCTGGATTGCGCAGCTCGTTGCTGTCATTGCATTTGCTTTCTTTGCCGTACAAGCACAAATTCCTGCATTTACTCTGGTCGCAGCAATGGTGGCAGCTGCCGCATTAATTCTGCAAATGGCACGTGAACAATTACAGCAACGCCAGCTTCATCCTGCGATTCAATGGGCGATTGTGGCGGCGGTTACACTGATCTGGGCTATTCCAAATCTAAGCCCAATTTTCAATGTGGTCTTGTTAGTCTGGGGCCTATTGATTTGTTTGATCTATGCACTGTTTGCCGGCTGGATCATGAAGATCAGTCATTTGCGTAAATCAATGAATTTTAGCTCTGAAGCATTCTATAACCTTTGGCGTATTGCAGTACGTGTAGTGTTGCCGGTCGGGATTATTCTGGCAATCATTGCTGTCTTAGGACAATTCGTCTGATGAGTAAGGCGATGATCTGGGTAGCGTATGCGACGTCAGAAAAACAATTTCATCTAGCCGTGCCATTTCAGCCTGGCATGACGGCACTGGATGCGATTCAGCAAAGTAGAATCCGTGAGCAGGTCGAATTGCCTGAACCGTTATCTCTGGGCATTTTTGGCGTGCGTTTGCAAGATCATCAGCAGCTATTGGCAGCAGGGGATCGGGTGGAAATTTACCGAGCACTGACCATCAATCCTAAAGACATCCGACGTAAACGCGCCGAGAAAAATCCGGTGGGTCGTTATGCCAGAGGCAATCTTTTAAGAAAGCTGAAACCGTCTTCCGAATAGAAAGCGGCTTGAATGAGCAGTAGCCTCAATGATCTGCTCAATCAATCAGCTTAATCAAAAAAGCCCCTGATGATTCAGGGGCTTTTTCATGAGAAACCGACTATAGTGGAGGAGCATTTAAAATTGCTTCTTTTGATCCTGGTAAGCCGGGTTGAGATTCTGGAATCGTCTCCAGACCTTCAACACGTTCTACGATACCAGACTGGTTAAAGTAGATTTTCAAATGCTGGCCTTGGGCTGCCGGGATCTTGGCTTTTTTAGCGTAGGTTCCTGGGGTATAGTTATAGATGTAGTCCCAACGTAAAGGATTCAGTGGATCGCTTACTGTTGGACTGCCCAGTAAGAAACGCACCTGTTGATGGCTCATTCCCACCTGAATTTTAGCGGCTTGTGCTTGGGTTAAAGGGGTTCCTTGTGGAATATCTACTTTATAAACACCTAATGTCGAACAGCCGACGAGCAATGAAGTGACGAATAACGTCAACATGATTTTTTGCATTTTGCTAAACTATCCCAAATTAATTATGATGCATTTGATCCAAGGATAGATCATACTGCATCTAAACTTTGTTGCATATTCCAACTTTGATTTTGTTGAGAGACCTTTTTACATGACTATTTCAAACCAAGATTTACGAAAAGCTGGGCTGAAAGTTACCCTTCCACGAATTAAAATATTAGAATTACTAGAAAATTCAAAACAACATCATTTAAGTGCGGAAGATATTTACAAGACTTTACTCGATCAGGGCGAAGATGTAGGTTTAGCAACTGTGTATCGTGTGTTAACACAGTTTGAAGCAGCGGGCATTATCGAACGTCATAATTTTGAAAATAATCATTCAGTTTTTGAAATTATGCAGGAAGATCACCACGATCACCTGGTATGTTTAAATTGCAGCAAAGTTGTTGAATTTATTAATGACACGATTGAAAAAGAGCAGCATGACGTTGCTGAAAAATTTGGTTTTGAATTAACCGGTCACTCACTGAATCTGTATGGCTATTGTGATGCGACTGCATGTCAGGAAGTGTTCCGTAAAAAATAATTTGAGCGCTGGTTCAAACAAAAAAAACAGGCTTCATGGGAAGCCTGTTTTTTTATGCGCTCAATCTGATCAGGACTGACCGTCAAAGGTGATATTGGAATGTGCACGCAATAAATGGCTGCCACCTTCTTCTGACAGTTTGATTTGCAAACGCAGGTCGTTGGGTGAATCCGCATGTTTCAGTGCATCTTTATAGCTGATCTGTTTGGCTTTATACAGATCATACAGCGCCTGATCGAAGGTCTGCATGCCCAGTTCACGGGAACGCTTCATCAGATCCTTGATCTCATGCACATCACCTTTACGAATCAAGTCGGCAATCAGTGGCGAGTTAATTAGAATCTCAATGGCAGCGCGGCGACCATTGCCATCGATGGTTGGAATCAGTTGCTGTGCCACAATCGCTTTCATGTTTAGGGACAAGTCCATAAACAGCTGGTTATGCCGGTCTGCTTCGAAGAAATGGATAATCCGGTCAATCGCCTGGTTGGCGTTGTTGGCGTGCAGGGTAGCAAACACCAGATGTCCGGTTTCGGCAAAGGCAATCGCATAGTCCATGGTTTCACGGGAACGGATCTCACCAATTAGAATCACATCCGGTGCCTGACGCAAGGTGTTTTTCAGGGCAATTTCAAATGAATCCGTATCAATGCCGACTTCACGCTGGGTAATGATACAACCCTTATGCTGGTGAATAAATTCGATTGGATCTTCAATGGTAATGATATGACCTTTGGAATTTTCATTACGATAACCGACCAAAGACGCCAGCGAGGTTGATTTACCGGTACCGGTTGCTCCGACAAAAATAATGATGCCACGTTTGGTCATCGCCAGTTCTTTTAAAATTGGCGGTAACTTGAGTTCATCCATGGTCGGAATGACGGTTTCAATCCGACGCAGCACCATCCCCGGTTGATCACGTTGCTGAAAGGCACTGACACGGAAGCGGGCACTTTTATCCGGCGTGCTGATGGCAAAGTTACATTCACGACTGTCAGCAAATTCTTTACGCTGCTTTTCGGTCATGATGGAATGGAGTAGTTGTCCTACTGCCGCACCGGGTAATTTTACCGAGCCAATTGGTAAAATCTGCCCATTAATCTTGATGGACGGTTCGACATCGGCAGTAATGAACAGATCCGATGCTTTTTTCTCCACCATATAATCGAGTAAGCCGTTAAAATCCATGTATATAAACCCCAATACAATTCAATTTTTTTATAAAAATGCTTCTGGCTGTTTGGCTGCAGTACGTGCAACTTGCGGGCTGATCAAACCTTTGGATACCAGTGTTTTCAGAGTCTGGTCCAGTGTGGTCATGCCATAGTTGGCACCGGTCTGGATTGCCGAGTACATTTGTGCGACTTTGTTTTCACGGATCAGGTTACGGATCGCAGGAATACCAATCATGATTTCATGCGCTGCGACACGCCCACCGCCATTTTTCTTCAGCAGAGCCTGTGAAACTACGGCTTGTAGGGATTCAGACAACATGGCGCGTACCATGTCTTTTTCTTCAGCAGGGAATACGTCGATCACACGGTCAATGGTTTTGGCCGCTGAGGTGGTATGCAGGGTACCAAATACTAAGTGACCGGTTTCTGCGGCAGTTAAGGCCAGACGAATGGTTTCAAGGTCACGCATCTCACCGACCAGAATAATGTCCGGGTCTTCACGTAATGCAGAACGTAATGCTTCATTAAAGCCATGGGTATCACGATGTACTTCACGCTGGTTAATCAGACATTTTTTGGACTGATGCACAAATTCGATTGGGTCTTCGACGGTCAGAATATGGTCATAGCGGTTGTCATTAATATAGTCCAGCATCGCCGCCAAGGTAGTTGATTTACCCGAACCGGTAGGACCTGTGACGAGGACCAGACCACGTGGATATTCACAGATATCCTTAAAAATCTGTCCCATGCCCAGATCTTCAAGCGTTAGGACTTTAGAGGGAATGGTACGGAATACTGCACCGGCACCGCGGTTCTGGTTAAATGCGTTGACACGGAAACGCGCCACGCCAGGCACTTCAAAAGAAAAGTCAGTTTCCAGATTTTCTTCAAAATCACGGCGTTGCTTGTCGTTCATAATATCGTACACCAGTTTGTGTACTTCTTTATGTTCCAGTGCAGGCAGGTTGATGCGACGAACTTCCCCATCGACACGAATCATTGGCGGTAAGCCCGCAGACAAGTGTAAATCCGACGCACCATTTTTAGCAGAAAATGCCAACAATTCTGTGATATCCATAAGGTCCCCGAGTTCATTAAAATGTTAATTATTTTGATAGAATAATAAGGCTTTCCCACAGCTTAACCAACACTTAGTTCATGGGCAAGGGAAAAAAAGATGAATGAAATGAGAACCCCATCAATGAATATATTGCAACAGTCACGAAATCAGGTCTTAGTGCAAATTGAAACTGCCTGTGTTGAGGCCGGCCGCGAAGCAGATGCGGTGCAACTGCTTGCCGTTTCCAAGACCCAGCCGAGCAGCGTGCTGGCAGAGATGTATCAGGCCGGGCAACGTGCTTTTGGTGAAAACTATTTGCAGGAAGCGCTGGAAAAAATCACGGCACTGAAAGAGCTGGAGATTGAGTGGCATTTTATTGGACATGTGCAGCGCAACAAAACCAAGGCTCTGGCAGAAAATTTTGCCTGGGTACATGGAGTCGATCGCCTAATTATTGCCGAGCGCTTATCAAATCAGCGTGGAGATGATCAGCCTGCACTAAATATCTGTATTCAGGTCAATATTGACGGTCAGGATACCAAGGATGGCTGTCAGCCGGCAGAAGTTGCAGATCTGGTGGCACAGATCAGCCAACTGCCGAATGTACGTTTACGTGGTTTGATGGTCATTCCAGCACCGAATAATCCTCAAGCCTTTGCTGATGCCAAAGTTTTATTTGATGTAGTAAAAACACAACATGCTCATCCTGAAGACTGGGATACTTTAAGTATGGGCATGTCTGGGGATATGACAGAAGCGATTGCTGCGGGTTCTACCATGGTTCGTGTTGGCACAGCCCTATTTGGTGCACGGCCTAAAAAAGATGTATAAACTACTAATGTCAGTTTTTTGCAGCAAAGCGTTATCGCAGGGTATTGGATAACGCTTTTTTTCTGGCTGGTTCGAGCCATTTAGCCATCAGCCAGGCAAAAACTATTAAGCTGCACATGCTGGCAAGCAAGGCTAAAACTGCTCCACCCAGACCATAGGCCAAAGTTGCTGGAATACAGCCCAAAATAAATAAAAGTAAGGGGAAATGGGTGACATACAAGGTATAGGAAAAGTCTGCGGATTGAACCCAGACCGGATGGTAGTGACTACGTCGATGCTGGAGCTGTACCAGCCAGCAGCTAAAGGCCAAACCCACACAGAAATTAAAAGGGGCAAAATTCGCAGCACGGTATTGCTGGGCCTCATCAATCAGCTGAAACTGGTAAGCATCAAAACAGGCGATTAGAAATGCCAAGCCGACTAGGGCTAATTTGACCGATTGTAAGCGGTTTAAAAAACGTAGCTGGATATATCGAAATGAACAGGCAAAGGCACTAAGCCAGACCAGAAAATAAATAAAAAACTGGATGTTCAGTAATGACAGTATAGCCAGAACCATAAAAAATCCGATTTTGGCGATTTCCGAATTTTTTAAAAAAGGTAGGAATCCGGCCAGCACATAAAACCACACTTCATAGCTCAGGCTCCAGAGTGCAGCATTGGCTGAAACCGTTGGTGTTACAAAGCCATTCAAAAATAGCAGCGAACCAAAAAATTCCATCATGTCTACATTATAGTCAGTCCGGATCATCATGCCAAAACTGTGTTGAAAAGCATGCGTGTGGCTGGTAAATAATAGTGGAGCAAGCAGATATAAAACCAGGGTCAACCCCATGGCAAACAGAAAGGGCGGTAAAATTCTGCGGCCACGCTGTCGGGCATAATGGTGCAGATTGAACTGACCATGCTGATGAATGTTGTGCTGGATCGAATAGCCGATCAGATAGCCACTTAAGGCAAAGAAAATCATGACTGCAGCCTGTCCAAGCAGGCGTATCCATGAATAAATGCTGGTATCGAAAGGCGCAATAAATGCCTGAAAGCAATGACTGAATAACACCACAATGGCACTGATACCCCGTAGGCTCTCAAGCTGTAAGCTGAAATAGGGCGAGAGCGTGTTCGGGGCAGGGTGAATCATCGCTAACCTATAATCTGAATGGTACTGGCGCCTGCACCAACAGGCTTGACCTGGATCTGTACTGGAATCCGTTCATGCATTTCCTGAATATGTGAGATTACGACCACTTTACGTCCCTGACTTTGTAACTGATCAAGTGCATTCATCACCATATGTAATGAAGATGCATCAAGGGTGCCAAAACCTTCATCGATAAAAAGGGATTCTATTTTCATGGAGCCTGAAGCCATATTGGCAATTGCTAAAGACAAGGCAAGGGCGGTCAAGAATGACTCACCCCCAGAAAGCGATGAAACAGAACGGGTTTCACCATCCATATCATGGTCAATAATGGCAAGACTGAGTGAGTTGTCTAAACGTTTTAAGGTGTAACGCTGAGACAGCATCGCGAGTTGCTGATTGGCAAATTCAAGCAAAATATCAAGGTTATATTGCTGCGCATAATCACGGAATTTTTTGCCTGTGGCATCCCCCATAAGACTGGAAATTTTATTCCAGCGATATTCTTCAGTTTGAATTTGCTGAATTTGTTCAGCAAATTGTTTTTGCTTATCTAGGTTCGAGTAGTGAACATCTAACTTGGTCTTAAGTTGGTCACGCTGTTCTTGTCGCTCTGCTAAAGCTTTAAGGTTCAGTTCAATGGCACGCTCAATCTGTAAGATTTGTACTTCAGGTTGAGTTTGTAAATGTTGTGTGAGCAGATGTTGTGTGGTTTTCAGTGCGGATGCTGCATCGACCAAGGCATGTTCGATATCTTTAATATGTTGACGTAGTTTTTGAGTTTCTTCAGTTGAAATGAGGCTTAATTGTGAAATCAAAGCATGATTAAAATCTAAATTTTGATTTAACCAGTGTTCGATTTCTAAAACACAAGCATGATGCTGTGTTTCAAGTTGAGCCAACTGAATTTTGAGTTGATCAAGCTGCCGTTGTTGGCTATCAAATTGTTGACGAGCTGTTTCGAAACTTTGTTGTATTTTCTGATGTTGCAGCTGTAAATTTTTACGCTGTTCATCGTGTTGAGTCAGCCATTCATGTGGTTTATCGACCGAAGTTTGCGTCATCTTAAAAATAAGCTGAACGGCAAGTTCCTTGTTCTCTTGTCCTTGACGCTCAAATTCAACTTTATCTTTTTCAGCGAGTTCAATCTGATTATTTTTAGCTTGTATCTCGTTATTTTTTTGAGCGAGTAGTTGAGCTTTCTCATTCAGTTGCTGATTTAAAGTCTCAAGATTCTGCAACAGGTGCTGACGCTCATGCAATTGTTGCGCAATGTGTTGTGCAACAGTTAAGGTTTGCTTATGCCAAGCATTTCGTTGCTCAGCAGTGAGCAGGTCTAGAAGGTATTGAATATTCTGTTCAGCTTGTTGAACGATCGACAGTTGTTGTGATATCTGCTGAATATTTTGGGTTAAATTCCGTTGTGTTTTTTCAACCTCATCGAGTTGTTTGATATTTTCCTCAAGTGTTATTTTTTCTTGTTGCAGGATTTGATTGACTTGAAGCAGTTGTTGTTCAATCTGTTCAGATTTTTGGGTTAAGTCTATTTGAATTTGGGCATTTTTGAAGCTTTGATAAAGTGCCTGTTCATGCTGTTGATGTTGAATATTTAAATCATCGAGACGTTTTTGCTGCTCGCTCAAAGATGCTGTTTGCTGTGTGTGTAATTGCTGACTCTTTTGCCAAGCATTAAAACTGTCTTGTTCGATTTGAATCGCTTGCTGCTCTTGTTGCTCTTGCAAATTGACGAGTTTACTCGATAGTGCAGAAAGGTCAGTTTTAAATGGATGATGTAAACTACCACAGACTAAACATGCTTCTCCATCAATCAATTGCTCGCGTAATTTCTCAATATTTTCAGCATGCAATAAGCGCTGTTGTTGCAGCATGCGTTGTAAGTTTTCACGTTCAAGTTTATGGGTTTGGTATTGCTGTTCTTGCAAATCAACTTGGATTTTACTTTGGGCACTCTGCTGTGCGAGCGCATTGCACGTTGTTTGCAGTTGATGCTGTTCAGAGCGTTGTTGTAGCCATTGTTTAAATTGATTTTGAATTAAACTAAATTGATGTTGTTGCTCCAAATTTTTTGCCTGATCGCGACGAAGTTCTAATAGTTGGTGATCAATTTTTTGGTCATCGCCATACTGTTGTTGTAGTGATTCCAATTGCTGCTTTTTCTGACTTAAATCGGTTCTAGCAGAAGCAATATCGCCATATTGTTTTTCAAAACTTTGGTAATGCTGAATAAATCGTTGTAACTGTGTGAGATGCGCGGAAAGTCCATCATCTAAACTGCTTAGTTGCATCGTTTGATTCAACTGTTCGGTTTGTTTTTGCTGATCTGACTTGAATTGCGCTAATTCCTTGTGTAGCTGAGTTTGTACAAGGATTAAGGGCTGTAACTCTTTTTGAAACTCGTCCAATACAGATTTTGCTTTAACAAACTGTTTACCAATGAATTCACGTTCTTGAATACAGTGACGGACTTGGTCAATACGGTGCTGATGGGTGTGTTCAAAATGCTGTAGCGCTTTGAGTTGTTCATCAATCTGTTTAAATGCAGTCTGTTTTTGCTCAAAAACTTGCTGAATGGTATGAAACTGTAGTTCAGTACTTTGAATTTGAGATTTTAACCGAGCTAATTCTGTTTGTGTTTTTTCTTGCTGGATCATACTTGGACGGATGGATGCAAAAACTTCGAGTTGTTTTAGACGGCCACGTTCTGTATTCAGTAAATCAAATTTTTGTTGTTGCTCCACATGCTGACGCTGTCGTTGCTGAACATCATTTTCCAGCTTTTGCTTTTGTTCAAACCATCGCTGGTTTTTTTCGAGTGCCGATTTTTCTTGTTCTAATTTTTTGTATTCAGTACAGATTGTATTGAATTGATCGCTTATAGTCGCTAAATCTTCTTCCGACAAAGTCTCGATATCACCGAGTCTGACTTCTAAAGCTTTGCGCTGATTGGCGATTTCCTTGGTTTTTTCATATGCCAATTGACCAATTTTGCCAAAAATACTGGAGTTGGTCAGATATTCGAGCAGTTCACCACGTTCAGTATCCCGTGATTTTAAAAATGCGGTCACTTCAGATTGAGCCAATAAAACGGCACGGGTAAATTGCTCAAAACTCAGCTGAGTAATTTGCAGAATTTTAGCTTCTACCGCTTTGGCTTTATCGGCAAGAATATTGCCATCACTCAGACATTTCAGTGAACGTTGCACACTTTGCAATTTGCCTGTGGGATTTTCACGTGCACGTTTAATTTCCCAGCGAGCTGAATATACTTTTTGATCTTGTGCAACAAAACTTAGTTCGGCAAAACCAATGCCTGTACCGCGACGCAAAACAGTTAATGGGGAATTGGTGAGAAGTTCAGAACCATCGATATCAGTCAGTTTGCCATCGCTATCTTTTAAACGAGGTACACGATTGAACAGTGCCAAACACATTGCATCCAGAATCGTGGACTTTCCGGCACCTGTTTTACCGACAATTGCAATTAAGCCTGCACTGGCAAGTGGATTGCTTTCAAAATCAATAAAATGTTCACCTGCAAGCGATGCCAAGTTTTTTATACGAATAGATAAAATTTTCATGGCATATCCTTATGGTGTTTCATTAGCATCAATATTTTTTTCCGCCTCAATAATCAGGCTGAGGAAATCTTTCAGCACCGAATCATCGGCGCTGTAACCCTGTTTGAGCCAAAGCTGTTCAAATAGTCTTTTGGGTGTTGGCGGCTCTAAATGGATCTTCTGAGCTTGTGCATCATCAAGATTAATAGCTTGATATTGACGTGAAATGCGCACCAGTCGATAGCGGTTCGGCGGAAGTGCATCTTCAAAAGTTTGTCTTAAATTGGGTGGAGGAGGCGTTGCCGTATGATATTCAATATCGATATATTCACGTTGATCAATTGCTTCAATTTCCCCATGTTCAAGGGTTCGAATCTGCTCAAAGATTTCATTGAGTTCACCACGGAGTCGATGCAGGCGTACACTGCGTGGAATAAGCAAAGCTTCAAACTGAAAACGTGCCTCATCTTCTAATTGAGGGTCAATCCTGACTTCAACTATTTGATGCTTATAATTAATCTCACTAAATGACAGCGGAATCGGAGAGCCACTATAGCGAATATGCGGCTGACCGACTTTTTGTGGTTTATGCAAATGCCCCAGCGCGACATAATCAATCACGTCATCAAACAGCGCCGTCGACAGGGCTTCTTCATTGCCGACAATAATCGGACGCTCGGAGTCCGAGGTCTCACCACCTTGCATGTGCGCATGTGACATTAAAATCAGTGCCTGATGTGGCTGTTTGCGGGCTTTGGCTTCGGCAATCAGTTGTTGATGCAGATAACTGATCGCGTTCTGGTTATTGCTGGTATGTTCATTCAGTCCGGTAATTTCGGCACTGCGTAAATAGGGCAGGGTCAGACACCAGGCGATGATATTTTTATCCTGATCATAAATAGGAATAAGCAGCCGATCTAGATTCAGGGTATTTTCTGCAGTGCGGCCTACAATTCCCACTGCTTTGGCATTAAATTTGGCCAGCAAGGGTTCAACCTGCTCAATCCGGTAACCGGAATCATGATTGCCTGCAATCATCAGGGTCTGCATATGTGGCGCCAGATCGTGGGCATCGGCCAGAAACTGGTACAGCTGTCTTTGCGCACTGGAAGCGGGATTGATCACATCAAAAATATCGCCGGCAATCAGCAAGGCATGCGGTTGCTTTTTTTTAATTTGCTCAAGTAGCCAAGTCAAAAACTGCGCATGTTCAAATTCACGGTCATGGTTATGGAAAAATTGTCCCAGATGCCAATCGGAAGTGTGAAGAAAATGAACTGCCATGTAATGAACCCCTAATATCTGCCTTGCTACTATAGGAAAAAGCACAGGTAAAAATCTACTTGAAATCGATATTTCAG
Organism: Acinetobacter sp. 129952; assembly: GCF_056642055.1. Next base: position 132,120 of record NZ_JBWVSU010000009.1, read on the forward strand.
TGAATTGTTTGTGATTTGGAGGCTGAATTTATTTTGATCAGTATGGATATTAATGGACGGTTGTATCCAGATCATCAGATATTAAAGGTTCTGCAAGCCCTCAGATTTTAGACATAGGGATTTTAAAAAATAAAAACCGACGATTCGAGTGATGATGAAATCGTCGGTCAAATTTGTGTTACATGAAGATTTTGGCTGCTATTCAAAATTTCCCTGTACACTGGACTTATTGCTTTAGCTCTAAAGGTCAGCAAAAATTCGTGGATGCCAGTCCAAATTTTTGTACCTTGTACCTTATATAACGTCACCCTGTAGTGGATGGTTGACAATAAAATGAAAAAAAACCTGATTTTTTTTATACTAGCTTGTTGAAGATCACTGAGTCATGCATATGTTGCCACTAAGTCGTTATTTTATCTGGTTTTTCGTTATATGTTTTATTTTTACCTGTATTTGCGGTGTACTGGCAGCCTTGCTGCCGATGGGCATGGGTGCAGTTTTGACGATTGTTCCGTATCTGGTGGCCATGATTTGGGTGCTTTTTAAATTTCTAAAACAGCAAAAACGTGCGCCGACCCAGGCAGAGCGTAAAAAATTCACTCTCGGTTTTAGCCTGATTTACTGGGGATATAATTTATTATTTCTCTTGCTCGGTATTGTCATTGCCACCCGTTCCAATCCGAATGCCTGGCAGGACTTTCTGCTGTATCTACAGCAGCCACAGTTTATGAGTATTGTGCTGATCATGTTCCTGATGATCGCAATTCCGCTGTATCTGTTGACCTACTGGTTTTATGGCAAGCAGGCCCAGCGTATGGCAGAGAAAATGTTTGGCCATCCACCTCAGTAAGTATAGATGAATCATTTTGTGACCTGATCTTCATAAATTAATTGAATGATGAAAGATACAAATTCTCCACTACAAAGATCTTCTCGGTTTAAAAAGCTGAAGATGAGTGGCGTATAATTTAAACCAAGAAAATAATAAGGCGAAGAATGACGAATGTATAAACCTGTAGTGCTGGTGACGGGAGCGAGTGGTTTTATTGGCAGTCATCTCGTGCGTTTTTTACTGGAACGGGATTATCGGGTGATTGGGCTGACCCGTCAGAAAAATAAACATGAACCACATCCGGACTTCCATTGGATCAATCAGCTGGATGAATTAAAACAGCATCAGCTTGATTATGTGGTCAATCTGGCTGGCGAAAGCATTGGTCAAGGCCGCTGGACGGCAGCGCGTAAAAAGAAATTGCTGGATAGCCGTTTACACACCACCAAAAAGGTTTTTGATTATTTAGAAAAAAATCAGATTAGACCGAAACGGATTATTTCAACATCAGCGGTTGGTTATTATGGTATTGATCCGACAGAGCGTTGGGAACAGGTCTGCACGGAGCAAAGTCCGCCACAAGATATTTTTATGTCTGAACTCTGTGCGAAGTGGGAACAGCTGGCCTTGTCCTATACTAACCAGAACACCAAGATTGTTCGCTTTGCGGTGGTATTTGGTAAAGGTGGCGGGATTCTTCCGCAGATGCTATTGCCGATTAAGCTGAATCTGTTCGGGCGAATTGGTCATGGACGTCAGCCAGTGACCTGGGTGCATCTAGAGGATGTACTGCGTGCGATTGAATTCTTGATGCTCGAGGATACAACCGAGCAGATCTTTAATGTGGTCGCGCCAGAAAAAAGCAGTCAGGCCCAGTTCGCACGAACTACGGCCCAGATTCTGAAACGCAAACCCTTACTTCCACTACCCGCATGCAGTCTGAAAATGATGCTGGGAGAACAGTCACAACTGGTATTGAACGGTCAGTATGTACAGCCCAAAGCCTTGCAGGAGGCTGGATTCCAGTTTCATTATCCAACTCTGAAAGAAGCGCTGGATAATATCCTAAAGCACTAAATGACTGGGCTCTAATAAACGGACTGGATCATAAGGAACTGGATCAACGATTGGCGTTTTTTCAAGGATGAGTTGAGCGAGTAGTTTGCCTGATGCCGGCCCCATGCATAAACCATTCCGGAAATGTCCAAAATTGGCCCAGGCATTGTGTAGCTTGGGAATTTTGCCAATATAGGGAATACCATCGGGTGAGCTGGGTCTTAATCCGGCCCATTGCTTGACCAGCGGAAAATCTGCCAGTTCCGGTACCATCTCGATACACGCCTGTAAAATATCCTGCCGGATTTCGCTAGAAGGCGAGGTGTCAAAACCGACCTGACGCATACTGGAACCACATAAAACATGTCCATCCTGACGTGGAATCAGGTACATCACCTTATGCATGCACATGGTCGGCAGCCAGTTTTCTGGCGTTTTAAACAGCAGCATCTGGCCCTGAACCGGCTGTACCGGAATTTCCAAACCAAGTTGCTGTGACCAGTGTTGCGACCATGCTCCGGTTGTGAACACATATTGATCTGCCTGAAAAACCTGGCTATGTTCATCTGAGATACTTTTTACACAGCCTTGCTGAATATTGAGCCGAGTGATTTTACAGTCTTCTTGCCAGGTGACACGAGGATGCTGCTTCAAATAGTGAATGATCGACTGTAATAACCGTGGATTACGGATATTCGCCAGTTCAGGGAAATAAATCGCCTGCTTGAATTTGCTCTGATTAATTCTTGGATTGATCTGTTGCAGTTTAGCTTGATCAAGTAATTTTGCCTGTTGCTGCGGCTCTTGATATGTTGCGGCATAACTTAAACCGATTTCAAAATCGGCTTCATCAAAAATCAGCATACCTGTTTCATGAATCTGGAAATCGATACCAGTGAAAGGTTGCAGTTTTTGATTCCAGTCCTGATACATGGGTTTGGCATGTCGGGCCAAAGCATTTACAGCAGCGGGATAACGCCAGGGATACATCGGGGAGAGGATGCCTCCTCCAGCCCAGGATGCAGCCTGCCCAGCGGCCTGCTGATCAAAAAGAGTAACAGAACATCCCTGTTCAAGCAGTTCCAGCGCCGACATCAGACCGGTGATGCCAGCGCCGACAATGGCAATATGCATTGCGCCGAAATCCTTTTACTTCATGTCTTTCAGTTTAAGCGCAGCTTCTTCAGCAAAATAGGTCCAGATACCATCTGCACCGGCACGACGACAGCTCATCAATGATTCTAAAATGACGCTATCAGATAACCAGCCATTTTGAATTGCCGCAGCCAGCATCGCGTATTCGCCACTGACCTGATAGACAAAGGTTGGTACGCCAAAAGTGTCTTTGACTTCGCGGACGATATCCAGATAAGGCATGCCCGGTTTAACAATCACCATGTCTGCACCTTCCTGAATATCCAGCGCAATTTCATGCAGGGCTTCAGCACGGTTACCGACATCCATCTGGTAATTGTATTTATTGCCGCCTTTTAAATTGCTGGCAGAACCGACTGCATCACGGAATGGACCATAGAAACTTGATGCATATTTGGCTGAATAGGCCATGATGGAGGTATAGATATGACCATTTTTTTCAAAGGCCTGACGAATCGCACCGATCCGGCCATCCATCATGTCACTTGGAGCAAACACATCTGCACCGGCTTCGGCATGGCTCAAGCCCTGTTTAATCAGGCACTCGACCGTTTCATCATTTAAGACATAACCGTTCTCATCAATAATGCCATCCTGACCATGTGTGGTATACGGGTCTAATGCGCCGTCAGTAATCAGCACCATTTCTGGCAGTTCTTTTTTCAATAAACGCAAGGTGTTTTGTACCAGACCATCTTCACGCCACGCAGCTTCTGCAGTCAGGCTTTTATCTTCTTGTGGGGTGACCGGAAATAGCGCCAGTTTATTGACACCGAGTTCCAGCAGACGTTCTGATTTTTTTAACAACAAGTCCGCTGACAGGCGCTGGATATTCGGCATACTTGGAATATCTTGGGTTTGGTTTTGTCCTGGCAGGACAAATACTGGATAAATGAGATGATCTGCCGCGAGATGGGTTTCACGAACCATCGAACGTAAATGTTCATTTTTACGAATACGACGCATGCGAGTTGCAGGAAACGCGGGACGATTGAACGTATAAGTCATAAAAATCTCAGTAATCAGTATTAAACTAGGCCTCTATTGTAGCCCTAACTCAAATTTTTGGGCATAAATTAGCGGTTTTTTATTGTGGTGGATTCGGGCAGAGTGATGAGTAAGACAGAGAGAAACTGGACGGGTAATATACATCTGGGCTCGAAAGTGGATATTGATGTAGTCCTGAACCAGCTGGTACATGCTTTTAATAGCTCTCCTTTTTTTAAGCATAACGGCATGACCATGCGGGTGGTCGAGGGCCAGATTGAGGCCTATGTAGAAATGCAGGATTTCATGATTGGTAATGTGGCTTTCCAGATTCTGCATGGCGGTCTGGCTGCAACTGTACTGGATAGTGTCGGTGGTATTGTGGCCATGGGCGAGCTGTATAAAAAAGCTGAACCGGAAACGATTGCAGATACCATTAAAAAAGTATCGCGTCTGGCGACGGTCGATATGCGGGTGGATTATCTGGCGCCTGGACGTGGCAAATATTTTATCGCGCGTGCAGAAACCTTACGTTTGGGGCGTAAGGGCTGCACCATGCGCATGACCATGGTCAATGATGAAGATAAGGCGATTGCAACAGCGATTGCTTCTTATGCCTATTAATGAAATCGTGAACTGAGGGAGTTAAAAGCACTGTTTAACAGTGCTTTTTTATGATGATCAAATATGAACCTAGAGGATTTAGAGATCAGATTTAGCCCGTTTCAAGGCATTTTGCCATTTGGCTAAATGCATTTCTCTTTCGTCATTTTGCATTTTGGGTTCAAAAGCACGGTCCAGCTGCCAGGACTGGGAAATTTCATCCAGGTTTGAAAATACGCCAGCTTTTAATCCGGCCATAGCGGCCGCGCCCCAAGCAGTAGCTTCCAGCATTTTCGGACGCAGTACCGGTACATTCAGAATATCGGCCTGAAATTGCATCAGCATGTCATTGCTGCTGGCACCACCATCAACCCGCAGTTCTTTAAGAGGATGTGCAATATCAGATTGCATCGCACTGAGCACATCAGATACCTGAAAGGCGATTGATTCTAATGCGGCACGAGCGATATGCGCTTTGGTCGTACCGCGTGACATGCCACAGAGTAAGGCACGTGCTTCACTATCCCAATGCGGCGCGCCCAGTCCGGTAAATGCGGGAACCAGAACCACGCCGTCACTATGCTCGACCTGATGCGCCAGTTTTTCCACATCACTGCTTTTTTGAATAATTCCGAGGCCATCGCGTAACCATTGCACTACAGCACCAGCCATAAATACGCCGCCTTCGAGCGCATAGGTAGTTTGGCCCTGGGCTTGCCAGGCGAGAGTAGAAAGCAGCTTGTTCTGGCTAAGCTGAATATTATGTCCGGTATTGAACAGCATAAAGCAGCCAGTACCATAGGTGTTTTTAGCACTGCCCACCTCAAAACAGGACTGGCCAAACAGGGCAGACTGCTGATCCCCCAAAATTCCGGTAATGGGAATATTGGCCCCCAGTAAGCCAGAAGCAGTGTCAGCGACATAACAATCAGAAGAAATAATTTTCGGTAAGACCGAAGCAGGGATATTAAACAGCTCGAGTAGCTCTTCATCCCACGACTGTTGCTGCAGATTCATCAACATGGTACGAGAAGCGTTACTGGCTTCAATGACGTGCTCTGCGCCTTGGGTCAGATTCCAGATCAGCCAGCTATCGATCGTACCAAATGCCACATGGCCTTGTTCAGCGAGTGCCCGTACTCCCTCGACATACTCTAAAAACCAGACCAATTTTCCCGCACTAAAATAAGGATCAATCCGTAGGCCGGTTTTTTGCTGAATTTTGGACATCAGGCCTTGTTCAATCAGCCGGTTACACCAATCAGACGTACGACGGTCCTGCCAGACGATTGCCGGGGCGAGCGGTTTGCCGTTTCGACGATCCCAGACTACAGTGGTTTCACGCTGGTTAGTCAGGCCAAGGGCTCTAATATCTTTTGCCAGAATACCTGCAGTCGCTAAAGCTTGCTGTACCACCGCAATCTGTGAGCTCCAGATTTCCTGTGCATCCTGTTCCACCCAGCCTGAATGTGGGGTGTGGATATGCGTTTCACGTTGAGCCGTTGCCTGAACTTGTCCATGTTCATTAAAAATAATGGCCCGACTTGACGTAGTTCCCTGATCTAGTGCCAGTAAATAGCTCATAATTTTTCTGTTATTTGGCTTGAAAAGTAAAATATTAGCGCAATAATGTAATTAAGCGCATCAAGTTGTGTAAATGTTCAGAAAATACATCGTAATTTTTGACATTTATGCTATGATTGCCTTGTACTTTGGGGGTGTTTCTGGCTTCGACGCTGGTGATGAAACTCATAGATGCATGCCGAGAGCGCATTTTCTCTCGTAAATCAAATTTGCATTTTTTAGTCGCAAACGACGAATCATACGCTCTAGCTGCCTAAGGGCAGCTTGTCCGCCTCTCCGAATACTTGTGGTTAGAGAGTCCGACTGAAGCGCACGCACACAAGTCCGTATAAAGCCAAGCCTCGGGGCTTTGTACTAAATTAAGAGGATCGCGATTTGTACCCTGTTCGTCGGGTCACAAAGAGTTAAAACAATAGACGATATCTAAGCATGTAGTATTCTCGAGCGTAGTGCTGGCGGACGCGGGTTCAACTCCCGCCACCTCCACCAAATTCCTAACAAAACATACCCAAATATGTTTTAAATAGTAGATGAAAGGCTTGATTCTAAAGGGATCAAGCCTTTTTTCTTGCCTGAACATACCCAAACATAACTAGCTATAGTGTACATACGCCGTGTACACTGTCATGTACATTGCAATATTTATTGAACTCGCTGGTGTACATGTGAAAATTAAAATTTTAAAAAAGTTATTAAAGGGGTTAGGGGAAAATGGTTTTAGTAGGAAATATAAACTAATTAAAGCCCTCAACCATGGTGGGAATTCTCATTCCTATAAAGCTTATAGCTATACTTTAAAAAAAGAAGTTTTCATTAAATTTCTTTTATTACCTAGACATGAAATCGAAATTTTAAAATTTAGAAATGAAATAGCAATTCATAGACTTATTGCACGTCAAGGGTTTGTATATGATGAAAATGCTGTTATTGAACTTTATGATGCTAAGTTATTTAAAAATCATTTGGGCGGTTATCTAGTTCTGGAATGGCTAGAGGGACAGTCACTGGAAGAGGTAATTGAAACTTATGCTAATAAAACTATTGAGGAAAAAGTTCAACTGTTTCATAGGGTGACGAATGCACTAATACCATTAAGTAACTGGCTAGTTCACAGAGATTTACATCCATCAAATATTATGGTGTTAGATAACTCTTTTGAATATAAAGATTTATCTACTAAACCATTCAATACAGGAATTAAGGTTGTTGATTTTGGCGAAAGTTACTCATCATACGTTACAACAGTCAGTGATCTAGAAATAGAAGACTTAATAAAATTACAAACAAGTAATATGAGAAGATTAACTACTTCACTTTATGCTACCCCGCCAGAATATCTTAGACGCTATAGGGAAAATCAAAATCATATATTTGATAAATCATGGAATTATGATTCATGGGCCTTAGGTTTAATAGGATTTAAAATTTTTTTTAATGAAAATGTATTTGAATTTGAAGATATTAAGGATTATGTACATGAAGTGCATAGAAATCATTTTCAAATGGATATTGGCCATAAAATTGCAAGTAAATTTTATGATTTACAACATAGGCAATCCAAAGTATTAGAACATATTTTTCATTACTTATTGAGAGTTAATCCGACTCAACGTACTGGTGATGGTGATGTTGGCCTAATTTTATCTTTAATAAATTTTAAGGGGTATGAACTACGTCAAGATCTAGATGCAACGGAGTATCTTTCTTTTATTCGGGATGGTTATTTTTATTTGGATAGAAAAGGTATGACACGTTTAGAGGATATGCTAGAAAATGAGGGATAATTTTTCAGAATTTAAATTTTATAGAGCTTTTGGAAGTCCTATTTCAAATGGTAAGCATAAAAACATATATTTAGAGGGAACTCGTCGACCTACAAATATGCCAGTCCGAGAACATATTATTATTGATGATTGGTTTGAACATAAATTTGGTATTAAAGCTCGATCAAGCACTATATTTATAGGTATTACACGAGAAAGTGTGAATAAATATGCCCAATACAATAGTTGCATTGTAAAAAGAATTTCATTTCCTAATGACTCCCAATTTATATATAGCTTAAAAATTGAAGACTTGTTTGTTGATATTGAGGATTTGCAACATACCAAAGGCGAATTGACTAAAGAGGATATTTATCAACTTTTAGAAAATGCTGAATATCAATTAACAAATAATCCCGAATCTATTCCTGTAAGTTTTTCAGGTGAAGTTATGGCTTATTGCCACAGCTTTCTTTTGGAGGATGCATGAAAAGAACAGATATCAAACGTCGCCCTTTGTCAGATACCGTACTTGCTAACCTTGAACCTGAATTAAAAGAATATCGGGAGTTAGACGGCGATGGCCTGTATTTCCGTGTAAAGCCTGATGGTAAAAAAGCGTGGCTATTCAGGTATAAAAAAGCTGATGGCAAGTGGTCATGGCTTGGTATCGGTACTTACCCTGAATTGTCGGGTAAAGGCGCCAGAAAGAAAGCATCCGAGATTATTTTAGATATATCCCACGGCGATAATCCAATCATTACCAAGCAGGAACGCAAACGCCAAGAGCTGGACCACAATAATGCTACCTTTGAAGTACTGGCACTTGAGTGGTTAGAAACCAAAGTAAATACATGGGTTCCTGACACCATGACCCGAAATAAGGGAGCATTAGAAAAGCATGTATTCCCTGTTTTTGGTAAACGCTTGTACACCAGCATAAAACCTATTGAGTGGATGAATCATTTAAAAGGTATTCAGCAGAAGCAGGGTATCTATGAACAGGTAAGCCGAGTTCGAGCCATGTGCCGTGATATTTATGATTATGCAAAGGTCACAGGGCGAATTGATTACAACCCATTAGAGGGCATTCAGAAGTATCTACAGCAGGGCAAAAAAGAGAATATGGCCCATGTGAGTGAGGCGGAGTTACCCACCTTAATCCGAGCTATTAATAATTACCCGACTATGGATGTCCGTATGGGCTTACAGCTTTTAGCTATGCTGTTTTGCCGTCCTACTGAGCTAAGGGGCGCTAAATGGACTGAGTTCGATCTAGAACAAGGTTTGTGGAATATCCCTGAGGAACGCATGAAGAAACGCCGTGAGCATGTTGTGCCTTTGCCTAAGCAAGCCATTGCCATACTCAATGAATTAAAAACCTATGAAACCAATTCTGAGTATTTATTCCCAAGTAGATCCGATAAGAGTAAGCCTAAGTCAGATACAGTTTTTATCATGGCTTTGCGCCGTATGGGATTTGAGGGCAGACAGACACCACATGGATTTAGGCATATAGCCAGTACACTACTAAATAACCGTGGCTTTGATGAGCGTCATATTGAATCTGCTTTGGCCCATGTTAAGGACGGCGTAGCAGGGGTATATAACAAAGCCCAATATTTAGATGACAGGGCAAATATGATGCAGTGGTATGCCAATTATTTAGAAGAAATTGCGGACCAGAGCATTATCCAATTTAAAAAGACTAAGTGACATTACTCGCCATTCATTCTGTATTTTATATATTTCCTACAGAAGCGCGGCTTAATGGCTTAATCACCTTGTAAGCCTTTGTATCACAGGGATTTCATTAAGCACTGCCGTATTTTAAGCACTGGCATAGTGGCTTAGTGGATATATTTTATATTTCCCTAGAAACCTTGCGATTTTGCGAATTGGCTTTGTATGCCTTGCTACATATAACATTGAACTTCGCAAATGGCTTGCGATTCACTTGCGATAGTTTGCGATTCGTATATTTCTATTGCGACATATCTTGTCACACTACTTACCCAAACATACACAATTATAATTAAATATCATTTATATTCAGTTTGCTAAGTCTAGGTTGATCCCCGAAAGTCGAATGCCCAATTCGATTGGCTTAGCTATTTCTTTGGGAGATGCTGTGGGAGGCATAAATGAGCTTATTTGCAAAGCAACATGAAGCTATAGCAAAGAATTATGTATACGTTTTAGACGTATTGGAAAAACTATATGCAAAATCAGATTCTGGGTGGTATGAAGTAGGTCATTTTTTAAAAAAAAGCTCTATTGAGTCATTAACTACTTATTCTATTACTGGTGATATTGTTCCAGAAGTTACCATCCATAACCAAGTTATGATTGAGAGTGTATATGAGGATAAGTTGAGTTTGGGTCAGTTAAAGGATGCATTGCTTGCATTCATATTTAATAATCATGAATCGCTTGATGGTAATGATTTAGAAAATAAGATAATTGCAGAACATGAACTAACTCAAAAATTTAAACAATATGCTTGGTTAAAAACTGAAATTCAAAGATTAGCTGAATTTAATGCACTAAATTTAATTGAGCTATTAGAATTCAAAAAGCCACTACAGGACAGTAAAAAAATAACCAGTATTGCTAAGGCAGTAGATGGAAATAATATTAAATATGAAGAGTTGGTTTATTTGATTCAAGATTTTGGGGAAAGATTTAATAGACCGATAAAACTTATTTCAAAGTTCCTCAAAAACTCAAAATTTAATAAGCATATTGATGTTTTTGTACGCTTAGGAGAGGATGAGTTTCTTAAGTTAAATAAGGTCAATTCTGAAAAGGCTATATCATATGTATTAAATTATTTGGATGATGAAAAATTTAATACTACTGAATCTTCACTACATGTTGATAGCTATCAATTGAGTCATATTCTAATAGATTGTGATGATTTATATTATTTTGAACCTCTGCAAGACATGAATGTTAATATACGAATTGGTAATACGATTCATGAAAATGTTAGATATGGAAATATTAGTAAAAGAAAGTTAGACATTGCTTTAGATTATCACCAGCAAGAGTCTAAAAGAATTTTTGATCATATGTTAGCTACATTTGATCTAAATGATTCATCTCATTGGGAGACTGAAAGAGAAGATACACCTCAACAATCTATACATCCTGCAATTGATCAAAAACATCCAAAGCATGCACCTGAATTACTATTAGCCATCCAAGCATGGGAAGCAAAATATCTAAATAACGAGTATCCGCATCAAGAGCACACACCAGCTATTACTAATATTTTAAAAAATCTAGCAGTGACCCAGACCAATCTGGTTAAAAGAATTTGCGCAATAACTAATCCAAAAAAATAATATATTTCAATTATTTATTCTAGGTGTCACCTAAAGGTGTCACCTTTTTTTATGCACATGTCACTTGTATGACACCTTATGAAATTTGCTTTTATGCACCTACTCCTTATTTTTGCATGTAGGTGCATAGATGACCATTAATCCTATACGTGTCCAATTCAAAACAGCTTGTGAATTATTGGACATTAGTCGTGAATCCTTACGTCATATTGTGCGTACTGACGCCTCATTTCCTCGACCAATTAAGACAGGCGATACTAAGCAAGCCTCGGTCTATTTCGACTACGCCCAGCTTGTTGAATGGCATAACAAGCAAATGCAAAGCCTTGCTGTAATGGAGGCTTAATTCATGAATCAAATCATTTCACCTACTCTAACTATGTCTAGTCGTGAAATAGCAGAATTGACTGGCAAAGAGCATAAAAATGTTATTAGAACTATTAAGGATTTATTAGCAGCGGAAATTTTAGACGCTCAAATTGAGCCACTAAAATTTGAATACCGTGGCCAGTGGTTTGATTACTACGAACTAAAAAAGCGTGACAGCCTTATCCTTGTTGCACGTCTTTCGCCTGAATTTACAGCGCATATCGTAGATCGTTGGCAAGAACTGGAATGCCAATCCAAACAGCACAATGTAGACATTAACAATCCTCACGCACTACGCAAGGCATTACTTGAATACACAGAACAGGTTATCGAGTTAGAGCATAAAAATACTGGCTTGGAAAAATCCATAAAGGTAATAACTCAAACCAATCACGGCGTTAAATTCCAACAGGCTTGCAAGCTTCTCAATATTAAGCGTTCTGTGTTAGCTGATTGGCTCAGTAAACATGGTTGGGATAGACGACTTAACAATGCACGCGCATCTACCCACTATAGCCAAGAACGTGGGTACTGTGAGACTAAGTATGAAGAGCGTACAAGAATCAAAGCCAATGGTGAGCTAGGAAGCTATAGCCAAATTGAATTTTTTATTCTGCCTAAAGGAATGGAAGTTTTAGCTAAACATTTCGGAATAAGGGGGTAAAGCATGAAAGAGCTCTCTATCAACCTTCTAAAGCTTCTCTTCATCTGGACCATTGCTGTTTTTCTTGTTGCAAGCTGTGGACGTTCCGCTTATGCTAGTTCCGTTCATCAAAAAGCAGATGAATTAGCTTTGGTCGGCTATAACAATGAAGGCGTACAGTCCGCTTATAGGACTTTTTTTGTGCGTAATATCTCTATGCATCTGCATGTTATGGCGGGGCTGGAGAGGGACACCTTCGGGTGTGCTGGTTTCCTTCGTTACCAGTCGACCAACCCTTTCTGGTCCTGCCACCCTCATTTGGTCGTGAATGGCAAGACTCCTACAAATGAAGGAGCGCATTAATCATGCCTAACTCAAATCAAAAATCGAAACCAATTAATAACGATTATTTCCCATCTCTAAGCTGTACCAGCGCATTTTTTACACCACATAAAGATGCAAACCATCTCAATGCTCAAGATGTTATTCATTGCCTTGTTGGAAGTGCTAAAGACATTTCAACCGTTACTTTCAACTGTTTTGAAAATGGTAAGGAATTAACCATTAACGGTGAAATTGTTGCGAACCTGATTTTTGAAATCCAAACCAAATTAGAAATGATTGAGAAAATATTGCCTTTGGCTTTTGAATGGCAAGAAAGCAATAAAGGTGGTGCCAAATGAATAACACCACCTCCATCAAACCCGACACCATCTTAGCAAATTGCACATTACTTAATCCACTGGATGATACCTATATCAATCATCCAGTCATTCAGCGTTTTGGCAGTCCTTTACAGCCGATCTATGTGGACCAGTGCCATGTAGATATCAACGGCGTGAGCTATGATAATCCTTTAATTCTGCCGATCTATAACGCTCAATTAGAGCTTGTTCAATGTGCCATATTACAAGATAAACAACCCTTACGAGTCATCCCCGATGGAGTGGCCAAAGGCTTTGCTATGTTGGGTGAGTTGCACCAGGATAAACCTGTCATCATCACCTATAACCTTGAGGCATTCTTTAAGATTTCTCAAACAGGCTACGCCGTGGCATTGGTAGTATTACCAAGCCTATGTGATGCTCATCAAATCGAGTTCAAGCCATTTGATTTTGAGCAAATGCAGTTCGTGATTAATCAGCTTTCAAAGTCAGGTTTTGACAGGTTGTATATGCCTGTACGCCCTGAGCATATACAGCTTGAAGCATTCCAAAACCTCGAGAAAAATAGCCCCATTCGATTGCTCAATCAATTTCAGAAAGCTGGTGAAAGTGAGTTTTTAACTGAGCTGTCACAGGATGACGATGCAGAGGAAGTAAAAGCATTTCTTGATTATGCCATTGAGCAATTACCAGCTTTAAATCAGTGGGGTGAACTATTACCATTGGCGCAGGCTGAAACTTCCTTAAATAGCACTTATCCAATCCATGCATTACCACCACTTGCAAGGGATGCCGTTATTGCTATTGCTGAGTATGTACAAGCGCCAATTGGTATGACAGCTCAATGTGTCATAGGTGCCATGTCACATATTGCTCAAGCCCACGTAAATGCACCTCATCCATTTAACCTTCAAGGTGAGCCATGCAGTTTATATCTACTCACTGAAGGACAAAGTGGAAGCCGTAAAAGCACCAGTCGTAATATGGCAGACAAGGCCATTATTCAGCATGAACGTAAACAATATGAACAATATAGCCGTGACCTTAAACAATGGCAAAGCGGACAAGCTGGATTAAACAAAAAGGACAAAGAGGCATACGGTGCAGAGAACCCACCTCCGAATGACCCTAGCACCTTATACAGTGACATCACCTTGGAATCTATTGCAGGGCTTTACGTGGATGGCATATTAAATAATGCATCTATTGCTAGTGATGAAGCTGGTCAGTTCTTTGGTGGTTATACCATGAAAGGAGATACCCGCACCCAAGCGATTGGAGGATATGCCAAATTATTTGATGATGGTTTTGTGGAGCGCACCCGGTCTAAATCCAATTTAAATGGTAGTGGTCGTGCTTATGATGTTCGATTGACCTTTAATTTACAGGGACAGCATGAGGTTTTATCTGATGCATTGAGAGATCCAGTGCTACGTGGCCAAGGTTTCTTGCCTAGATTCATTTTAACCATCCCTGAGAACTTGGCAGGGACACGTTTGCAAGATGCTATTTACCGATCTAAGAATGCCAATCATGACCATCGGCTAATAGCTTACTGGACACGGTGTGAATACTTGCTTGATGACTGCCCTAGACCACAAGGGGGGCAAGAACTTTACAATGGGCGTTATGTCATTCCTATGAATGATGAAGCAAGGGATATAGATGCATCGTTCTACAACATGTTTGAGGAACTACAGGGCAAAGGTAAGCGCTACGAATACCTACAAGCATTTGCCAGTCGTGCCAGTCAATTAGCACGGCGCTTAGCTACCGTATTCGCTTATTTTGAGGGATTACAATGGATTGATGCCAAGACCTTAACAGGGGCTTGTGAGGTCGTTAAGCACTCACTCAATGAATGGGCTATGTATGCAGATATTGAAGTCAAAACGGAAAGTGATGCTGAACGGTTGATTAAGTGGCTTATTCGAAAGTGCATGGAGCAAAAAAACAATTGTATCCCTAAAGCAATAGCGCTGAGAGGAGCTCCATCACATCTAAGAAAGGCGAAAGCATTTGATAATTGCCTTAATGAGTTAATCGAATTCAATTATGTACGACTCATTACTATCAACAAGTCCACACACATTGAATTAAACCCTTTATTGTTTAAATAGCTGCTAATTTGCGAATTATCCCCTAAACTCCTTTAGTCGTAGGCTTTTAGGGTTCGCAATTATTGTGCGAATGGCGTGCAACCTTCTGCGAATTGAATGCGAAGTAACAGAAAATCATCGTATGATTCGCAATTAGCAAACTTAAATTTATAATGAACGCGAAACGGAATAGTAAGCTATACAAGGCATACAGCTATAATTCGCAAATTCGCACAAACTCCTAAGTAGTATCTATTTTACGAATCTACTGTTTTAGTACTGAAGGTCTATTTCGGTCACTGATCTGTCCTATATTTGCATCCATTAGTTTCTTTAATAGAGCATCACGACCATTTTCTATTGACCATTGCATTTCATCATCCGTAATAACAGTGGCGATTAAAAGCTGCATATTTCCATTAGGCAATTTGATATCTGTAGCTAAAGGCTTTTGTGCTTTAGCTATAAGCACATTAATGGTGTCATTCTCACTATTACCTACAGGTATCGCTTCAACTGTTAAGCCATTATTCTTTTCTATTCTGGCCAATAGATCTACATCGTTCAGTAGAATTATATTTCCTGTCCATTGCATAAACCAAAGTGGCCATTCAGCATTTTCTTTTGCAATCATGAGCACTTCATATCCATAACCAGCTTTTCCAGATGCAGATATAGCTTTACTCTTTTTCTCTAATTTTGATGAGCTGGAAACAACCCTACCTTGGTCATTATATTTAACCTCAATATCTGTAGCTGTTAAGCTTGCAGGCATATCGGTATTGGTAAGGCCAAAAGTAGAATATACCCATAGCCCTTTTTTGATTTTGTCGGCAGGTATTACGTAAAAGCCACCACCCGGCCAAACACCAAATAAGTTAGGGGCTTTCATAATGTCATTGGGTAGCTTCCCTATATTTTTCTCGTAGAAAGCCTCTCGGGCATCATAGACATGCTGCCATTCTTTTTCTGAGCTATTTTGAGCAAAGCCAATAGTAGACGCCGTAAGTGCAGTGAACCCCAATAAAAATTTAATAAACTTCGTATTCTTAAACATTTATTTTCTCTATGTATGAATGCGAAGTGATTCTATCAAATAATTCATAAACATAGAGTTAGATAGCCTCTAATACTAAGTTGGCGATGATACAGCACGGCGATATGCTGCGATTCCTTTGCAATTGATACGAGGAATCGCAAAACCGAAAACTATAGAGTTTCGATACTGAAAGCCCTACAACATACAGGATACAAGGTGAAATCGCAGAATCGCAGGGCTTCTATAGATAAATATAAATTTAAATAGCCGAGTCAAAATTAAAAAACACTAATTGATAATTTATGAAGACGCTGCCAAGCTATAGAATTCTTAAGTACAGGTTTTTCCTTGACTATTTTTTCTAGTATTTTAGCTAACGAATTATCATAAGACTCAATTCTTTGGCCAATCACTCTGTCTAACAAAAGAAGGACCTCTTGAGGGTGCTTCTCAGTCAGTAAATATTTATCTTCATTGTTAGTTAACTGGTATAGGAAAATTGAAGTTGGTTCAATGTTTCTTAAATATGGTTCAATATTTTTAACGATATCTGTGAAATACTCGGATGTTTCTATAGCCAAATCTAATAACCTTTCAGATGTTTTTGACGTTTGACAAAAATTTTCTTTAGGCCAGATATTTTTAAAGAAAAATCTGCCAAAACTTAACCAGGAATTTTCTTTATTAACTATATCTGAAAGTATCCATAGACTATGAGATAACATATCACTATCGAACTTTCTTAAAATTTTTCTTACCTCTACATTAGTAAATAATGTTTGTCTAGGGTAAGACCAATAGCAAAACTGTATTAACAGTGATGCTAAATGATTTTTAAATCTTTCACTTTTTGGCCATTCTAAGTCTTTTTCAAACAAATCAAGGAAAAATGGTTTTAATATTAAAATAGCTTCATTTGAAGGCTTATGTTGGATATGAAAAAAACTATCCCATGCAACTTCACTATTCTTATTTTTTGGATTAAAAATTGGTATTAAATTATATTTAGACCATGTTTCATAATTTTTATACATAAAATTAAAGCGAAGCATAATCATACTCATAGCATGATGAGATCCTTCTCCTTTACTTTTAAGGGCTATTTCTAACCTCCAGAGAGCTTCGTTTTGGAACTCATGAGGACTTAGGTCCCAAGCATTGTAAATATCAAAAATAGCATCTACTAATTGACCTATTGGAGAATTCATAGCATGTTCTAATGTTTTCCTCGATTTTTCAACTTTACGGCCATGTTCGAAAGTTTCTCCAAATGCACTATTATTAGCTTCTGAACCAATAAGGTTAAATGTATTGAGAATAAAGTCCCATACTCTCCAAAAATAATCTTGTCGATTTTTACAAGCACCAATAAATCTCCCTTCTAACCACCTAGTCAAAGAGAAACGACATGTAAAAATAATTTCTTTTGGTAATTTTAAAACAGCATTTCCAATTTCAATTAAATTCTCCGAATTTGCATCTGAAGGAATATTCTCAAAAAATTGTATCCAGTATTTTTCTCGATTATTATTCCGTTCCACTTCTTCTAAAAGCTTATTTAACGATTCGCTCAATTTTTTTTCTATAAATCCAATAAAGGGTTTTTTTTCTTCAAATGGAGTGCTTCTATCAGATTCTAATAACTCAATTTTTTTAAAAAATTCAGTGCTATCGGTTATTGAATTTAGTTCATCAAAGGAAGTATTAGTTGATATCCACCCACTTTGAATTCCAGCTATTAAACTCTCTTGCTCTACATAATTCTCTTGCCAATTATCAGTACTTTTAATTTTTGTAAACTCTGTATATGCATAACTAGAGAGGCCTAATTTCGTTTGGGCTATTACATTTAATAGACGACCGACTTGATAATTTTTGTAATCAATAAATCTTTCGTTAGTTTCACGATCATATTTTTGTCGATAATCAATGATTTTATGCTCAATAAGTGATCTGATATCTTCCCTAAGGCTATCCCATTGATTGGATATGAAAGACATAATTTCAGACTCAATATATCTACTCCAAAAGAAATCATTAGATAGACATTCGATATCCTTATTTATATGCCATTTATCAATGCTTTTAGAGTTTGCCCAAACAAATAACTTTAATCTGTTGAAAATTAACTGATCATCTTTAGGCCACTCTTCAATAATTTCTATTAAGAGTGCTTCATTAAATATTGATAGTTTTTTTAAAAGATCACACATCCATAGTATTAAATTTCCAATTTTTTCATGGACATTTCTTTGTGGTTTAAGTGGGTTATCAAAATTAATTGAAGGAAAATAAAAGTGATGAAAAAAGTGCTTAGTTGACTCATCTTTTAAGTTATTAACAAGATTAAGATATTGTATAAATTTTTCAGAAAGAATTTTAATGATATTTTGAATATTTTCGTTATGTATTTTTATATTTTCTGATGCATATCCAGGAAAATCTATCTCAAATTTAGAAAATAGGTATTGTTCATTTGTTTTGGTAGGGAGGTATGTTTTCTCTAGCTTGTGGTCTGATTGCATAGATAATATGGGATTTAGAGTATCTTTCAAATAATTAAAATATAAATCTGATAAAGAATGGGGACTTTTCTCCAAAACTCTTTTTATGTCATACCAGCTAGTTTGAACAGGGAATTTATTTTTATCAATATGAGTAGTTATATTCTGGATCCAGAAATTCAAATCACTTTCTTGAAATACATCTGGGCTATCTATTATTCTTTTCTTTACCTGATCTATGATTACTGGATGTAAATTGGTTTGTTTTTGTGCCCACCATATAGCTGCGGGTTGTTCTGCAACTTTTGAAAACCATATAGCTAAAGCATGAATTCTTGATTGGACATTCCATAAATTTTCATAACGTATATTTGCTAGACCCTCAGTTAAGGTTGTTCCATATTCATCAGATATAATACTTATATAATCTTGGCCAATTTTATATCTTAAATGCTCTTTTAAAGATTTCAACTCACTGCGACTTGGATCTGTATCGGTTCCATATAAATCAATAGGATCAATTACCAGCTTTTCACCACTAGTATTTTTTATTTCCTCCACTTGCCCTAATCTTATTTTCTTATCAAATACATAAATCCATTCTGAAACTGGTGTAGGTTTTAACCCCATAAACTTATATGCACCTTCTACGGTGGAAATATAGTTAGCAATAATTCCTCTCTCAAAAGGTTCTAGATCTTTTGGAGATTGTTGTGCTAACTGATTAATATATTTATCCCACTTTTGTTCATCTCCAGCATATTTTGCCCACTCTGCGACTGTATTCCATAAATCATTGTGGTCAGGATATGAAATACCTGTTGCTCCGAGTTGAGACCATTTCGTCTCTATATAACCTTGTTCCCCACGTTCAAAGGCATAAATATTATTTGCATTTGCTCCTTCTGAATTTAACCCCTCTAGCAAATAGCGAACTAAAGTATCATCTCCTGAATAGCCAATGAGTACGACAGTTCTGCGTGTTAATAAATTTGAAAGAAATCTTGTTGCCCATCCATGAGATAAATAAGCACTGCCAAAATTTTGAGAAGAAATAATTAAATTATTGAGTTTGTTTTTTTTAGGGTTAATCCATTTCCCATGAAGATAGACAATACCCGATAACGGCTCTTTTGACTGTAAATCTGGTAAATATGGAGGAATAAATGATCGAATTTTTTTATTAACTTTTTCAAATAGCAAATCAAAATTTGTCGTAATAATGAAAGGTTCATTTTCTTCATTTATTGAAAGTTTTAATAAATTTTCATGATTATCTAAAAGTGGGCCTTTAGGCAGTTTCAATTCATTCAATAAAATTGAATCTACGATTTCATCTCCATAAATTCTCTTTAAGGCAGTAAAAGTTCTATCAAATTCCTTATTAAATAGTAATTTCGATATCTCATTGTCATTGCTATCAAGGGCGTATAATTTTTCAGCAACATTTCTAGTTAATTTTTCAAATGAAGGCAAACCAGCTGGAACAGAAACTCCTGCACCACAGAAAAATAGCAGCTCTCCGCGCTTTTGAGCATCTATTAGTTCATTTGGAATATTTGGACCTGTTACAGTAAAACGCATTTCAACCCTCAACTTTTTAATAAGTAGATGTATTTTAAGTAATTGTTATATAAAGTATATATTAAATATTCTATTATCTAATTTGTCACTAAAAACAATTACTTTCTCATCTTTAAGTAAACCTCTCTTATTAAAGTGCTTTTAAAGTATCTTCAATATTTTGGCATTCTATATCCTTATCACTAATAAAGAATTCATTCTCCACTATGACTTAATTAACAGGCCTGGCATATCTATTAGTTAGTATTGCTCAGTTACCTTGATAGGCTACCAGTAGAAATCCCATTAAAATGACCTCTAAACTACATGTAGCAAGGTTTACGGCTAATTTAATGATTACCGACTTCATCAAGGTACATCAAGGTAAATAATCAAATGGTTCTTGGTAGTATTCAAATGTGACCAAGTTTTCACGATAGCTGGATGGTCATTATCACTGCACTGGTACAACAAGAATTACTCCCCATCAAGTAACGAATGTTAGGCCCATATACTCATCTATAGTTGTGTTTTATGTGTTTTCTCTGCTCAGCTACCTTTTTTTTATTCAATTCTAACCTAAATCATTAGTAAAATAGTGCAACGTGTTTTTCATGTTTTTTACCTAATATATTGATTAATATTAAGTAAATCGATTTTTAATTACCTTGACATACATCCCTTAAAACATGGTGTTTTATGTATATATAAGGGTGATTGATGTGGTTTTTAAGCTGTTTTTATGCATTTTTTACGCTAAAAATGGCCTTAAAAATGCAATTGAGGGGTGTCTGCTGTGAATTTTTTGGCAATTATTGCGGATTTTATGCATGAAAAGAGAAAGTAAGGGTACGGTTGAAGATTGTTTGAATATAGATAGCCGAACTATGGCCAGATCTAACACATTTGTAGATGGTACTTCTGGTACTTGGGGGTGGAAACGAGATAACGAAATTAGCTCATCTATGGGCTATGAGTATCGTCACGGCGCTTTAATTCTCTCCTTTATACAGAATGGTGCCAATCATCGTTTGCATATTGGAGTAACTACCACACCATGCAATTACGGCAATCACCGGTACTGGTTCATATGTCCTGGTGATGATTGTGGCAACCGGGTAGCAAAATTATATTTGGTTGATGGCCAATTTAAATGTAGAAAATGCCAAAAACTTAACTACCTTATTCAGCAGTGCAATAAGGAACATGTGGCTAGAATTAATATGCAGCGAATGCGAATAAAGCTTGGATGGCCACTGGATCGTGAAGCGGTACCATTCTTTAAAAAGATCCATAAGCCACTTAATAAAAACAAAAAAACATTTCAGACTATGGTTGATAAGCATGATGCATATGAGCGTCAGGCCAATGCCACAGCTATAGCCCTACATAATACATTTATGGATAAACTAGAAAGGTTTGCTGAAAAGTAAGTGCTTCAAACGAACGATTCATAAACGTCCGCTGAAATCCTGTTTAAGTCTCACCCAGCGTAAACTCAACAAGCTAATATATTCCCTAATTTAAGAGCCTTTCATCGGCATACAATTACTAATATGCAATAGTTTTTACAGATAACTTTACGCAACAGAGTAACATAGGCTTTGTCCGTCCTTTTGATTATTTTATATACGTGGACTATGTTACTACATCAAAATTTTGCTGTTACCACATCATTTATTGATTTGTAACGTTTCCAGTTACCACATCAAACCGTGAACGCTTTTATGTCTAAGTCATAAATTACGTTCATTAAAAAAGCCACCTTACGGTAGCTTATTTTCATCCTCTTGCCTCACGACCAGGCTCATCCTCAGCAACTCGATAACGCCAATATCGGTCGGGCTTAACCCAAACAACATTATCTTCAGTTTGCTTTTTAAAGCCACTATTTACGCTTAGCTTTAACACGAGATTCCCATCCGCATTTTCTTTTAAAAAATCCATTTGGTTCTGCTTTACTAGATAATCAACAACATCTTCTTGATATAAACAGCCATCTTTTTTAAGGTTGGTCAGCATCCACTGAATGACTTCATCGAGCTTCATACTAAATCTCAGCTTTTTGATCTACGGCGCTTTCTGATGATTCAACTGGTACTAGGCTCTCTTCAGGGAAATCCCCCCAATCAAGTTTCTTGCCAGCAAACCACTGACATCTGTATTCACCTTTAAAATTCTCTCTGTGGTCAGTGTGAATGGTTTTAACAGCCATATCAGGCCCACCGACATTTAATTTAACCTTATCACCGATTTGATATTTAGGCTCTCGCGCTTCGCTCATCTTCTTCTCTTAACGTAATCATAATGAAATTAATACTTTGGGATGAATGCTTTGTATTCAAGTGAGTTTTCACAAGCAAATGCTAAATTAATGGTTCAGAATAAGGACATACAACACAATAAGGTACTTATAAAGGTAAACAATATCAGTATCAGTAAATTCTAAGTCTTAGAAATTCTGTGGAAGGGTGGTATTTGAAATGTGGCCCATAGTATTTGGTAGCTCAGTTGTACTCCTGATATAACAATCGAACTGAATGTAATAAGCCTAGCAACAGATAATTTGTACACTGTGGTGTACACTAGTATTTTTATATAAAAAATAATTATTAAATAACATATGTTTATTGATTTTGTTCAATTGACGCCACCCCACCAAAATTCTTTCCGAAGTAATCCATCGGAATCTAAAAAAGCCTTTAAACTCAATGTTTAAAGGCTTTTTTTATGTCTGTTTGTCCGACCCTGTCCTAAGCTGTTTGACCCTATTTTTGCTTTCTTGGGGTCAAAATTGGGACAATTTGACCCACTAAATAAGTTTAATTATGTGGGACAAAGATATGTCGCTTACTGATGTACTGTGTAAAAAAGCATTACCGCAGGAAAAACAGTACCGCCTTTCTGATAGTAACGGTCTGTCTTTACGAATCGATCCGAATGGCAAAAAATATTGGTCTATCAGATACACGGAAAATGGACAAAGGAAGTCTAAAGCATTAGGTATCTATCCTGAGCTAAGTTTAAAGCGTGCAAGGGAGATCGCGCTTGATCTGAGATATAAACTCAAAAATACAACTGAGGTTGAGCAGGAGCAGCCTTATTTTAAGGAAGTCGCAGAGGATTGGTTCAATAATCAAAAAGAAACCTGGTCATCCAAACATATTAGCAATGTACGAGCTTCATTGGATGAGCTTTATATTGCTCTTGCTAATAAGCGTATTAACCAGATTCAGGCTCCTGAGATTCTACAAATCATTAAGAAGATTGAGGCAAGAGGTTCGCTTGAAATTGCAAAACGTACTTTATCTCGTTGCGGTATGGTCATGAAGTATGCGATTGCGCATGGCTATCGTTATGGTAATCCGGCAGGTGATCTGGTTTATGCTCTAAAGAATAAAAGAGTCAAAAATCTGGCTTCGCTTACTGCCTCTGAAATGCCTGAGTTTTTAAGGAAGGTTAGAGCATACCCAAGTGATGCTCAAACGCATCATGCCATTATTCTGATCATGCTGACAGGCGTTCGGGTTAGTGAATTGCTGCAAGCACGCTGGGAGGAATTTGATCTGGAAGGGCGTAAGTGGGATATCCCTGAAGAGCGTATGAAGAACCGACTTCCGCATCGAGTACCGTTGACTGATATGATGATTGCTGAGCTAAAGGCTTTGAGGCTTACTCATAATCAAGAACTGTTATTTCCACATCATTTGAATAATAAAGAATCAATGCGTAGTGAGTCTATTTTGGCTGTGATCAAACGTTCAGGCTATGCGAGACGAATGACCACACATGGTTTTAGATCTCTATTCAGTACTGTCGTAAATGAATCGAATTTATTTAATCCAGATGCCATTGAACGCCAGCTTGCACATGTGCCCCAGAATAGAATTCGCTCGGCATATAACCGAGCGCAATATTGGGATGAGCGGGTGAGATTGATGGAGTGGTATGGGGAGCAGGTTAAAATATGGATAGAATATTGATATTATTTATACAAGACTAGGGCGTGTCCTCATTTGAAGAATTGGTTTTAAATACTTAAAATCCTCCTTTGAGTTATTTTTATTTCTATATTTTCAATGGCACGTACTCTTCTTACCGATGATATCT